>CANQAH010000022.1 GCA_947588885.1 uncultured Clostridia bacterium | reverse complement strand
AAAAAACGAAAATTACTTATCTGGTCTAGACAAAAAAAGTTTAGCAAATCGACTAAGTTATTATTTATCAGAATTAAATGTATTACATCCTTTTAGAGAAGGAAATGGTAGAGCAATTAGAGAATTTATACGAGAACTTGCTTTAAAAAATAATTATATATTAGACCTACAAAACTGCACTCCTGAAGAAATTTTTAATGCTTCAGTAAAATCAGTAATTGATACTACAGATCTAGAAAAAATTTTATATAAATGCTTAAAAGAAAACACTTCTAATTAAAAGAAGTGTTTTTTTCGCATTTTTTATTTACTTATTTTTCATAGAAAGAAAATGAACATAATTTTTCTTTATAAAAATAAAATGTTCCTGTATATTCAGTATCTTCGTCATCTACAAAAGTTGCTTTTGCATATTTAAATCCATCTGGCATACCATCTTCTTCATCTGGTTCTTTAAGTTCTCCTATAGATTTTACTTCAAGTTTAGAAATATCTTCATCTACATAATAATTCGCACTTTGTTTAATTTGGTCGATAAATTCTTCATCTTCATAGTCATCTTTTTCAGCGTCTTTATATTCGTTTTCAAATTCATCTGCATCTCCACCACATTCTTTTACTGCATAAAGAGCTCTATAATCTATATTTTTTTCAACAAATTCTTCCATTTTTTCTTCGCTACTTATAGCTTTAGCAAAATCCTTTATTTGAGTTTTATATGAGTCTTCTTCTTTATTTTTCTTTGAACTTACAAATACTACACCAACAATAATTGCAACAACTATTGCAGCTACAACAATTCCAATAATAGCAAATAAAACTTTATTATTTTTTGTTTTTTCCATATATTTACCTCTTTCAAATTACATTTTATCTAAAATTAATTTTGACTTTTTAAATTTGGACAAAGCTTTCCTATTATATAAAAACTCTTATATTATGAAGTTCTCAATTTTTAATCCATAAATAAGAGTTTCTACATATTTTTTATCTATATTTAATTTTTTTCATAGAAAGTAAATGATATTAACTTTCCTTTATAAAAATAGAATGTTCCTGTATATTCATTATCATCGTCATCTACAAAAGTTGCTTTTGCATATTTCATTCCTTTTGGTGCATCATCTTCTTTATCTGGTGCTTTAAGTTTTCCTATAGACTTTACTTTAAGCTTAGATATATCTTCATCTACATAATAATTTGCACTTTTTTTAATTTGATCTACAAAATCATCATCCTTATAGTCATCTTTTTTCGCATCTTTGTATTCTCTAACAAATTCATCTTTATCTCCACCACTCTCTCCTGCTGCATAAAGTGCTCTAAAATCTACATTTTTTTCAATAAATTTTTCCATTGCATCTTCACTATTTATAGCTTTTGCAAATTTCTTTATTGTACTTTTATATCCAGATCCTGAAACAAGTACAACTACTAAAACTATTATTGCAATTAAAATTGCTAGTGCGCCAATTCCTAGTCCAATTGCCATTTTTTTATTTTCTTTTAATTTTACTACAAATCCAGCTAATTTTTCTTTCATAAATTTCTCCTCCCTTATGAATAACTAAAAACATTATAGTTTTTATTTATGAAATAGTCAATTCTTTTTCATTAAAATCTACTTTTATTTTTGATTTTGGTAGAATTACTTGTTGCAAAATTCTTTTAGCTATCAAAGTTTCTAACTTTTTCTGAACAAATCTTTTTAAAGGTCTTGCACCATACACTGGATCATATCCATTTTCAATCAAATAATTTTTAGCTTTATCTGTTAATTGTATTTCAATTTGCATATCTTTTAATCTGTTAGATAAATCTTTTATTAGTAAATCCAAAATTTGAGCAATTTCATCTTTTTTCAATGGTTTATATAATATAATTTCACTTAAACGATTTAAAAATTCTGGTCTAAATGTTTGCTTTAGCAAAGAATTAACTTTTTCCTCAGTTTTGTCTGAAATATTTCCATCTTTTTCTATTCCATCTAATATATATTCTGAACCTAAATTAGATGTTAAAATTATTATAGTATTTTTAAAATCTACTGTTCTTCCTTGTGAGTCTGTTATTCTACCATCATCAAGAACCTGTAATAAAACATTAAATACATCAGGATGTGCTTTTTCTATTTCATCAAATAAAACAACAGAATAAGGTTTTCTTCTAACTGCTTCGGTTAATTGACCACCTTCTTCAAATCCAACATATCCAGGAGGTGCACCAATTAATTTGGAAGTAGAAAATTTTTCCATATATTCAGACATATCTATTCTAATTATATTATGCTCATCATCAAATAATGCCTCTGCTAACGCTTTTGCAAGTTCAGTTTTTCCTACACCAGTTGGACCTAGAAAAATAAATGAACCAATTGGTCTTTTTGGATCTTGAATTCCAGCTCTAGCTCTAATTATTGCATCTGTAATTTTTTCTACAGCATCATCTTGTCCAATTATTCTTTCATGCAATATATTTGCCAAATTTAATATTTTCTCTCTTTCACTTTCCATTAATTTTGATACAGGTATTCCTGTCCATTTTGCTATTATTCTTGTAATTTCCTCATCTGTGACTTTTGTACGTAATAAGCTATTTTCTTTAGTTTTCTCTGCAATTTTTTCTTCTTCGTTTAATTGATTTTGAATATCTGGAAGTTTTCCATATTTTAATTCTGCAGCTTTGTTTAAATCATAATTTCTTTCAGCAAGTTCTATTTCTGAATTTACTTTTTCAAGTTCTTCACGTAATTTTTGAACCTTCATAATAGAATCTTTTTCATTTTCCCATTTTGCTTTCATTTCATTAAATTTTGTTTGCATTTCAGCAATTTCTTTTTTGATTTTTTCTAACCTATTTATAGATAATTCATCTTTTTCTTTTTTTAATGCTGTTTCCTCAATTTGAAGTTGTGTTATTTTATGAGAAATTTCATCAAGTTCTATTGGCATTGATTTCATTTCTGTTTTTATCATAGAGCATGCTTCATCAATTAAATCTATTGCTTTATCTGGTAAAAATCTATCTGAAATATATCTATGTGATAGCGTTGCAGCAGCAATTATTGCATTATCACTTATTTGAACACCATGAAAAACTTCATATCTTTCTTTTAAACCTCTTAATATTGAAATTGTATCTTCAACTGTTGGTTCATCAATAAGTACATGTTGGAAACGTCTTTCCAAAGCAGCATCTTTTTCAATATACTTTCTATATTCATTCAACGTAGTAGCACCTATACAATGTAATTCACCTCTTGCAAGCATTGGTTTAAGTAAGTTTCCTGCATCCATAGCTCCTTCTGTTTTTCCTGCCCCAACTATTGTGTGAAGCTCATCAATAAATAGTATTATCCTACCATCACTTTTTTTAATTTCTTGTAATACTGCTTTTAGTCTTTCTTCAAATTCTCCTCTATATTTAGCACCAGCAACAAGTGCTCCCATATCCAATGAAAAAATTGTACAATTTTTTAAATTTTCTGGCACATCACCTCTAACTATTCTTAAAGCTAGTCCTTCTGCTATAGCAGTTTTTCCTACACCAGGTTCACCAATTAAACATGGATTATTTTTTGTTTTTCTTGAAAGAATCCTTATAACATTTCTTATTTCATCATCTCTACCAATAACAGGATCAAGTTTTTGATTTCTTGCCATTTCAACAAGGTCTGATCCATATTTTTCCAAGACATTATATGTTTCTTCTGGATTATCTGAAGTAACTCTCGTATTTCCTCTCACATCTGCTAATACAGCTAAAAACTCATTTTTTGTAACACCAAATATTCTAAATAATTCTTTTACTTTATTATTTGGTTTATCTAATAGTCCTATCATAATATGTTCAACTGAAACATATTCATCTTTCATTTTTTCAGCAGTCTTTTCAGCATCTATTAGCACATTATCAACATCTTGTGTTATATAGACTTTATCCATTTCTCTAGATCCACTTACTTTTGGTAACTTGGAAATTTCATCTTCTACCGCTCTTCCAAATTCATCAGAAACATTCATCTTTTTTAATATTTCTTTTATCAAACTATTTTCAATATCAAGTAACGAATATAAAATATGCACTTGCTCTAATTGTTGATTTTGATTTTCAATACAAACATTCTGAGCATTTTGCAATACTTCTAATGATTTTTGAGTTAATTTTTGTGTATTCATAAAATCCTCCTATTCCATATAAAAATATTTATCTGTTTTAAATTTTCCTACTTACATAAAAACACGCCTCGTAAAAGGCGTGCCTATGATATAAGTTAGTCAATTTGAATTTTTCTTTTTGGTTCTTCTTTCTCTTCTTTGTTGCTTGGAACAGATATTGTTAAAATACCATTTTTGAATGAAGCTTTAACATCATCTTCTTTAATTCCTTCACCAACATAAAAGCTTCTTGAACACTCACCAGAATATCTTTCTTGGTAAATGTATGTTCCATTTTCTTCTTCTTCATCAACATTCTTTTTCATACTAGAAGATACGATCAAATATCCATTTTCCAAATCAATATCAATATTTTCCTTTTCTACTCCTGGTACGTCAATTGTAAAAATATAATTACCATCTTTTTCTTTAATATCAGTTCTCATCATCTTGTTCTCTCTTCTTGAAAAAACTACATCATCATTAAAGACCTCATCAAAAAAACTCCTTTTTTTTGGCACTAACATCATAATACATTCCTCCTTTAAATTTTATGTGTTGACGCCTTTATACAAGGTTATGCACATGACTTATATAATAATTATTTCTTTTTACATGACATATTATACATCTTGTTTTTAGCAATGTCAATATGAGAGTGCTAATTTTATTTACTTTTTTGGAGTCACTAATGCATCTGATATTGCAGATGAGAATCTAGAAGAAAATGTATTTGTAAATATAACAGCATCAAATGTACCTTCGTTTAATAAATTAGATGAACACCATGAAGGTGAATAATCAGCTATTTTTAATATGTCCTCAAATTTTTCCGCCCAATTATTTTCTAAACCTAGTACATATGCATATGGAAAATATTTATCAAACATTTCAGGTGTTTTATTTTTAAAATCAACATCACTTGCAGTATTTATAAACATTTTAAATCCTTCTATTTCTTCTTTAGCTCTTAATCCTTCTTCTGAATATTTTTTAATTAATTTTATAAAAGCAAAATTATCTATCGTTGCAGCTACAAAACAACATATTGAAATAACAGCTACACTAATTGAAACTTTAACAGCAAAAATCATTGCAATTAAGAAAACAATTATTGGTACAACTGATATTAAAAATGTTGTAAATCTAAATAATAACGATGTTTTAGCTTTTTTTATATTACTTATTGCAATTATAATTACAGAGATTATTAATGAGACAGGTATAATTAATGCTAAACTCTTGCAATACTGCCAAGCGACAAATATATTTGAAAAAGCTCCAATAAAAATTGCTATTATAAAAGAAATTATTGTAAACGCTATTGATTTAGATATTAATTTTGTATTATGAAAAAATAGTTTATTTTCATATTTACTTTTTAATTTATTTTCTATTACATTTTTCAAAGTCTTCAAAGTTGTTTGGAAAAATAATGAATATTCTACAACTTGTTCTAAAGGAAGTGTGTTATAAACATCTCTTTCAACATCATTTAACTTTTCTAAATTCGTTATTTCTGATGTTTTTATAAGCATTATTTTTCCTCTTTTAGTATCAAATTTCATATAGCCTTTTATCGCCAATGAAATTATTGTTGCCTCTAATATTTTGTCCATTTTTCCCATTGTAGAAATATATTTTACATCACAAGGAGCCATTCCTTCAGGTGGATAATATCTTGGAACTATAACATTTGGAATTGGATCTTTTCCATGTTTTAACCAAATCAAAAATTGCCATAAAATTAGAAAAGCCAAAAGTATTATTACAATTGAAGAAATTATGTTATCACTTGCAAACCATTTTATTTTTTGTATTAATGTTGGCTCAATTAAAGTTCCCTTTTCTAAACAAACTAATATTGCAAAAGTTTCTTTTTTATCTAATCTTCCATTAACTTCAAAATCTATATAATTTTCAAATGAATTAATATATACATTTTTTGTATTTTTTTTAGTCCCATACTTTCCGGTATAAGTCTTTAACTTATTTTCTATAACTTTTGAACTATCTGGTAAGTATACTCGTACATGACAATGATCTATACTATAATCCCATCCAGTTCCTATAGTATCCCAATACAATTTATCATAATTTTTTTCAAATTCAATTTCTCTTTCTACTTTATATGAAATCTGATAAGTATGAATGCCTTTAGAAATAATTTTATTTTTACTTCCTAATTGTATTCTAAATCCTGTATTAATTCTTTTTAATGAATATAATACATTTTCTTCATCAAATAATATTTCTTTTATATCAAGTTTAATTTCTTTATTATCTTGTGTAGAAAAATCTCTATAAATGCACTGTTTTATATAATTTCCAGTTACATTAACTTTTATTTTTTCCGTTACTTCCATTGAGGCATCTTCATTAAGGTGAATTTCAACATCATAGTCTCTAATATTTTCATTTTCAAAAGAATCATTATCATAATAACTTTCAGTTGTAGCATTAATATTTATATTTGAAAAAAACATAAATAATATTAAGAATGCATTAATGATAAAAATTTCTTTCTTCATATATCTACCTCAATTAAAACTTTAATATTATAGCTACCTATATTGCTCGATTACCAGCCTCCTCCGGCCTCCGGCCTCCTCCGCCGCCTCCAGAGAATCCGCCACCACCAGAACCGCCACTTGATGATGGAACTGTTGAAGCTGATGACATTCCTGACGAGAATGATGATGAAAATGAATTCGTAAATGCTGTAACATTAAATGTTCCTGAATTAAACATTGCGTACGTACACCAATCTGGAGAATAATTGCTTTCTTTTAGTACATCTTCAAATTTTGATGCCCACTTATTTTCTAGTCCTAAAACATATGCATAAGGAAAATATTTATCAAACATTTCTGGTGTTTTCTCTTTAAAATCATCATCTTTTGCTGTTTTTATAAACATTTTAAATCCTTCAATATCTTCTTTTATTCTTAATCCCTCTTCTGAATATCTTCTAATTAATTTATAGAAAACAATATTATCAACAAGTACAGCACAGAATGACCAAACATTAAGTGAAAATTCCATAATAAAGTTCAATATTGATACCATAGCTGCAAATGCTACCATAATAAATGGAACTATTAGAAATATCACCAATATAATTATCAATACAATTGATTTATTTCTTTTTAATGAACCAATTATAGATGTAATAAATGCAATAAAAAATGCTATTGGAATTATTAACATCAATTGTGATAAATATTCTAATGCTGCAAATTGATTTACAATTATACCTGCAATCACTGAAAACGTAACACAAATTATTGATGCTATTATTGAAATCATAATTAATTTTGTATTTTTGAAAAATAATTTATCATTGTATTTCTCTTTCTGATCATCTTCAATATCATCCAAAATATTCTGTATTTTCTTTTGGAATGATTCACTATATTTAAGTTCTTCTTCTTCATTAAATTCTTTATAAATTTTTGCTTCATATCCTTTTAGATCTGATAATCCGGTTTTTTCTTTGTTCTTGACAATTTTTATAGTTTTCTTGCTTTCCCCTTTTTCAAATTTAAAATATCCTTTAACAGCCAAATTAATTATTGTTGCTTCTAAAATTTTATTCATATTTCCCATAGAAGAGATATATTTAACATCAGCTGGTGCCATTCCTTCTGGAGGAAAATATTTAGGTATTATTACATTTGGTCTTGGATCCTTTCCTTCTTTTTTCCATACTTTAAATTGCCAAATTATTAAAAATATCAGTAAAACTAACAATGTTATTGAAATTACATTATCTTCTAAAGTCCAAGCAATTTTTTTTAACATTGATGGTTCTATTAAAGTTCCCTTTTCTAAGCAAACAGAAATAGTGAAAGCTTCATTTTTAGATAATTTTTCATTAATTTCATAATCTATATAATTTCCTGATGTATACATATATACATCTTTTGTTTTTCCTTCATTTCCATATAAACCTGTATATGTTTTTAATTTATCTTCTATAACTTTTGCCCCTTTAGGCAAATATACTCTAGCATGACAATGTTCTATACTAAAATTCCAACCTGTTCCTATAACATTCCAATATAGCTCATCATAATCATCTTCAAATGCAATTTCTCTTTCCGCACTATATGATATTGTATAAGTGTGTAATCCTTCTGGTACTTTCTTATCCTCATCACCGATTTTTATTCTAGCTCCTCTATACAATGATTCTAATGAATAAACTACACCTTCTCCATCTAGTAGAACTTGTTTAACATCAAATCCTATTCTTTTATTTTTATACTGTGTTGGAAAATCTCTATATATACCATGTACTATTTCATCTCCAGCAGCATATACTGTTATTTTTTCAGTTACATCTAATGTTGCATCCTCATTAAGATATATCTCAATATCATAGTCTCTAATATTTTCTCTTGTATTTACAGTACTATAATCATCAATATCTTCATAATCATTATCTGAAGCATGTGATATACCTGTTAATGACATAATTATTAATATGAATATGCTTATTAAAAATAACGATTTTTTTCTCATCTTTACTTCCTCTATCTTGGATTTTTTCTTCTATCTTCAAATGTTATAGTAACGTTTTCTCTTGTTAATAAATCTACTTCAAAGAAAGATCTTTTTTTGAATCCTAATATTTTAGCTAATACATTATTTGGAAACTGTTGGATTAAAGCATTATAATTTCTAGTTGTTCCATTATAATATCTTCTTGCTAATTCTATTTCTTCTTCAACCTTAGTTAAAGCTTGTTGAAACTGTAAAAAGTTTTCTGATGATTTTAAATTCGGATAATTTTCAACACTTACAACAATATCTTTAATCAAAGCAGAAAATTTATCTTCTTCTTTTTGTCTACTAGATACAGACATTTTTTCAGATAAATTTGTTCTCATTCTAGTTATATCTTCTAAAGTTGTTTTTTCATAATTTGTGTATCCTTTTACAACTTCCTCTAAATTTGGTATTAAATCAAATCTTTTCTTTAATACTAAATCAACATTACTAAATGCTTCAATATTTAAATTACTTGCTTTTACGATCTTATTAAAAATAAAAATTGCATATCCTACTAAAGCAGCAAGTAAAATCATTATTATAACTGTAATTGGTGACATTTTATTTCTTCCTTTCATTATGCTATTTTAAACATTATATATATAATCTTTAAATATTTCAATTAAAATTTAAGCTTCTTCCTCATCAAATTGAGAATTATATAATGTTGCATAAAAGCCATTTTTCTTAAGCAATTCGTTATGTTTTCCTTGTTCAACAATATCTCCATCATTAATTACTAATATTTTATCAGCATTTTTTATTGTTGATAATCTATGTGCAATTATAAAACTTGTTCTGCCTTTCATTAAATTATCCATAGCTGATTGAATTTGAATTTCCGTTCTTGTATCTATTGAACTTGTAGCCTCATCAAGAATTAAAACTTCTGGGTTTGCTAAAATAACACGTGCTATAGTTAATAATTGTTTCTGACCTGCTGATATATTACTTGTTTGCTCATCTAAAATCATATCATATGAATTTGGTAAAGTTTTTATAAAATGATGCACATGCGCAGCTTTTGCTGCATTTATAACTTCATCATCAGTTGCTTCTGGCCTACTATATTTTATATTATCTCTTATTGTTCCATTAAATAACCATGTATCCTGCAAAACCATTCCAAAATGCTGCCTTAAATCACCTTTTTTAAAATCTTTTATGTCATATCCGTCTATAGAAATTTTTCCATCATTTAAATCATAAAATCTCATTAATAGTTTTACTATTGTCGTTTTTCCTGCACCTGTTGGACCAACTATTGCAATTTTTTGACCATCTTTTACATCAGCAGAAAAGTCTTTTATTATTACTTTATCTTTATCATAACCAAATTTAACATGTTCAAATTTTATATTTCCTGATAATTTTGAAACATCTATTGGATTTTTCTTAACTTCTTTTTCTTCGTCTTGATCTAAAAATTCAATTACTCTTTCAGCTGCAGCTATCATAGTTTGAATTTGAACCATGACTTGTGCAATTTGTCCAAGAGGTTGAGTAAATTGTTTATTATATGTAATAAAAGATTGAATATCTCCAACTTGAATTTTCCCTTTTATTGTAAAATATCCTCCTGCAATCGCTACTGCAACATATCCTAAATTACTTATAAAATTCATGGCTGGATACATGAATCCTCCCATAAACTGAGATTTCCAACCAACTCTATATAATTCATCATTTTGTTTTTTAAATTCCTCTATTGCTCTTTCTTCTCTATTAAAAGCCTTTATAATTTGTTGTCCACTATAATTTTCTTCAACTTTTCCATTAACTTTACCTAAATATTCTTGCTGTGCCTTAAAATACTTTTGTGATTTGTTTACAATAGTCTTTACTAAAACAATTGAAACTGGCAAGATCAATAATGATATAAGTGTTATTTCAATATTTATAGAAAGCATCATAATCAAAATTCCTACTACAGTACATACAGCTCTAATAATTTCTGTAATACTTTGATTAAAATATTGTCCAAATGTATCAATATCATTTGTAACTATTGACAATACTTCACCTTTTGTTCTTTTGTCATAAAAGTTCATCGGTAATTTATGAAATTTTTTTGAAATATCATCTCTCATTTTATATGTCATTTTTTGTGCAACTTGTGTCATCACTAATGACTGAATTAAAGAAAATACAGCACTTATAAGATATAAGCCAACTAATATTAATAAAATTTTTGCTATTGCATCAAAATTAATTCCACCAGTGCCTGAAATTTTTGCAACTATTCCATTATAAATTTCAGTTGTTGCATTTCCCATAATTTTAGGTCCAACTATTGTAAACACTGTACTTGCTATTGAAAAAATGAAAACAATTACTAATGGAATTTTATATTTGGACAAATATACTGAAAATAATTTTTTTATAGTTCCTTTTGCATCTTTTGCTTTTTCAGCAGTTCTATTTCTCCCACCAGGTCCTCTCTTCATTTTTGGTATACTATTTTTTTCTTTATTTTCCATTATTTGTTTTCACTTCCTCTCCGCTTCTAGATAGTTCTTCCTCTGTCAATTGTGATAATGCAATTTGTTTATATGTTTCACATGATTTCATTAATTCTTCATGTTTTCCTATTCCCACAATTTTGCCTTCATCTAGAGTTATTATCTGGTCTGCATTTAATACTGTGTTTATTCTTTGGGCAACTATTATTACGGTCTTATCTTTTGTTACTTCTTTCAAATCTTCTCGTAATTTTGAATCTGTTTTATAATCTAATGCTGAAAAACTATCATCAAAAACATATATTTCCGGATCTGAAGCAATTGCTCTTGCAATAGAAAGTCTTTGTTTTTGACCACCTGAAACATTAGTACCTCCTTGAGAAATTGGTGATTTATATTTTTCAAGCTTTTCTTCAATAAATTCTGTAGCTTGTGCTATTCTAGCAGCTTCATACATTTTTTTGTCACTCATTTTTTCATTTGCAAACTTAATATTTGATTCTATTGTTCCAGAAAAAAGCACTCCTTTTTGTGGTACAAAACCAATTACGTTTCTTAAATCACTTTGAGACAAATCTTTAATATTAACACCATCTACGCATAACTCTCCACCAGTTACATCATAGAATCTTGGTATAAGGTTAACCACCGTTGATTTTCCACTCCCCGTGCTTCCAATAATTGCTGTAGTCTCTCCAGGTTTTGCTGTAAAATTAATATCTGTCAAAATTTCTGTATCTGCATCTGGATATCTAAATGAAACATTTTTAAATTCAACTAATCCTTTTTTAGATTTATCTAATTTTTTAGTTTTATCTTTATCTGTTATTGCTAATTCTTTATCTAAGATTTCATTGATTCTTCTTGCAGAAATCATTGCTCTTGGCAACATTATTGAAACAATTGAAACCATTAAAAACGCCATAACTATTTGCATTGTATATTGCATAACAGCCATCATATCTCCAACTTGCATAGTTCCAGAATCAATATTATGTCCACCACTCCAAATTATTAGTATCATAATTGCATTCATAAGTAATGTTAAAAGTGGCATCATAAATGACATTACTCTATTTACAAATATATTTACTTTTGTTAAATCTATATTTGCTTTATCAAATCTTTCTTCTTCCACTTTTTCTTTATGGAAAGCTCTTATTACAGGTAATCCTGTAAGTATTTCTCTTGCTACAAGATTCAATTTATCTATTAAATCTTGTAATTTCTTGAATTTTGGCATTGCAACAATAAATAACACAATCACACAAATTATTATACAAGCTATTGCCAATCCTATTATCCAAATCATTGAAGTATTACTTTTGGTAATAACTCTAAGTAATCCACCAATTCCCATAATAGGTGCAAATATAATTGTTCTAAACAACATTTGTATCATACCTTGTATCTGTTGAATATCATTTGTACTTCTTGTAATTAAAGTTGCTGTTGAAAAATCTTTAAACTCTTTATTTGAATATTTTAAAACTTTTGTAAAAACCTGTTCTCTTAAATCTCTTGCAAGTCTACAAGCTAAACCAGATGCAAAAAACATTACGCCAACTCCTGAAATCATAACAAGAAAAGCCACACCTAGCATTTGCAATCCTGATTTCCAAATATAATCACTCTGTATTTTATTTAAGTCTAGCCCAACCGCTTCATATTCTTTCTTTACTGCAATTATTCCAGCCTGATCTGTCATTCCCCCAACTTTATTATCTATCAATTTTCCAAATACACCCACGAGCTCTTTTCTTTTATCATCTGGTAAATGTTTGACAACTTCAATTAATGAACTATTTCTTAACACATTTACATTTTCAGCTGGCATTAATGATAAAACATACTGTTTCATTAATTCTACTTGGCTTTCAGATGTCTGAATAAAATACAACATAATAAGTGGTTTTGCAAAAATATTTTTTAACTTTTCTGTATCATCTTTTGAAATTTTATTCAGAATATATACATTTTCATTTTCAAGTACAGGATATTTTTTTAAATAATTTTCATATTCTTTTTGTGATAATTTATTTTTTGATATAAGTGTATAATTATTTAAAATATAATCCTTTTCATCTGTAGCTAAAAAAATATTTTCCATTGAACTTTGTCTGATAACCATTGGAATACAATTCTCAATTCCATTTTGTTGTATTCCAATATTAATTATTTTAGATGTATAATCAGGTAAAGAAAGTTCAGTCATTGCCTGAATAATTAAAAAAATTATTATTATAATTACAGATTTCCATGAATTTCTTACTTTTGACAAAAGTTTTAACATTTGCTTATCAACCTTTCAAATTCAATTTTATATATTTTTTATTCTATTTTAGTTATTAAAATATGTCAATTATTAAAGAAAAAAGATAGATCTTTTAATCTATCTTCATTCTAACTTATTGTACATTTTCAAATTAATTATATTATTTTTCTTTTACATTTTCTTGATATTTTGAAATATCTGAAACTTTTAGTGCAAAGTAAGGTAAGTCTTTATCTCCTTCTTTTACAAACATTACAAAATTATCATCTAAATAAAAATTTCTAGGTTTTGGTGTATTAGAAGGACCACTTGCAGCTGCAACATCCATTCCTATTACTGCCTCACTTTTAATTTTTCCACCTTTATTATTAAGTTCAAGTTGTATTGTTTGTATAGCCTCATCTATACGGCATTCTTCATTCTCAGAATTATAAAAATATTTATCTTTTAGTTCATCATATTCTTTTAATAAATTAATATTTAAATTTGGTACTTTTAATTTATCTTCATCTTGCATTGAAGTATTACCATCAAAACTTTCTGATTTTTCATTTACACTATTGTAAATAGAATCAAAATTTTCTCCATCAGAACCTTTTGTTAGAATAACTTCATCTCCTTCTTTGGTATTAATTGAAATTGCAAAATCATCATCTGAATTATAATATAGTACATCAACTTGATCTTTAATGACATCACTATTTTCAGTTTCTTCATCAATTCCGAAATATTCTACGTTTTCATATTTATCTCCAAAGTCACCATTGTCTAAAATATCAAATTCATTTATAAAATTAAAATTCCTTTTTAACATAGTGTAAAAAATATAATGACCATCTTCTCCTGAACCCCAATTATCATCTTCGTGTATAATATCTGAAGTTTCATTAAATTTTTCCTTTATACCTTTTAATATTTCATCTTTTAAATCATCTGATTTTATACCATAAGTTTTAAAATATAAATCATCTGAAATATCTTCTTCTTTAAAAAGTTGTGCATTCAAGTTATCTAAATATTCTGGTTCTTCATCATTAATAAACTCAACATCTTTTTTTACAACTTCATTAACCATATCATTCCAAACTAACTGAAATGTTGGACACCATGCAGTATCAGAATAAACAGTATCATTCATTGTTGGAACAATCTCTATATCAGTAGATTCTTTTTCTTCCTCTTCTTCATCTTCTATTATTACTTCTTGAGGAGCTTGATTTTTTGATACTTCTTCATTCTCTTTTTGGTTTTTATTTTTCATTACAAAAAGTAATGAAACAATAATTATTGCTGCTATTATTACTAGCATTAATGCAATAATTATACCTTTTTTACTTTTTCTCTCCATTTTTATTTCCTTTCTTTCGTTATATTTTAACTTTAACATTAAAACATTATTAAAGTCAAATGTTTTATATTCCAGGGAATTATAAGGAATTTTTCTATTATTGATCTATAGCAAATTTTTCTCTTATAGGAAATTTTTCTGAATTTCCTATAAGAGAACAAAGCGGACAATATATAATCTGCAAAAGAAAAAAATATCATGAATTGTCCGCGTCTTTGTTCTATGCACCAAATTTTTGTTAAAAAATTTGTGTGCAAATTTGGCGAAGCCTTTATATAATAGGAAATGCGGAGCAATTTCCTATTATATAAAAAAAGTTCATCCGAAATAAATCGAATGAACTTTTAATATAACTTCAGAATAAATCCAAAGTTATAGAGGGTGACAATATTATTATTTAGCATATTCAATTGCTCTTGTCTCACGTATTACATTTACCTTAATCTGACCTGGATATTCCATTTCAGATTCAACCTTTTTAGCAACATCTCTTGCCATTATAGTCATTTCACTATCTGAAATTTTGTCAGGTTGTACAATTAACCTAACTTCTCTTCCAGCTTGTATAGCAAAAGATTTCTCAACTCCATCAAATGAATCTGCAATTTCTTCAAGTTTTTGTAATCTTTTAATATATGTTTCTAATGTTTCTCTTCTAGCACCAGGTCTTGAGGCAGAAATCGCATCTGCAGCTTGTATTAAAACTGCTTCTAACGTTTTAGGTTCTACATCTCCATGGTGAGCTTCTACAGCATTTATTATTAAATCATTTTCTTTAAAACGTTTTAATACATCAACACCAATTTCTACGTGAGTTCCTTCCATGTCATGGTCTAATGCTTTTCCTATATCATGAAGTAAACCTGCTCTTCTAGCAATTTTAGTATCAATTCCTAATTCATCTGCCATTATTCTAGCTAAGTTTGAAACTTCAATTGAATGGTTTAATACATTTTGTCCATAACTTGTTCTATATTTTAATTTTCCTAGTAATTTTACAAGGTCTGGATGTAATCCATTTACACCAGTTTCTAAAACAGCTCTTTCTCCTTCTTCTTTAATGGTTTCTTCAACTTCTTCCTTAGCTTTTTCAACCATTTCTTCAATTTTTGCTGGATGTATTCTTCCGTCTTCTAATAATTTTTCAAGAGCAATTCTAGCAACTTCTCTTCTTAATGGATCAAAACCCGAAATAATAACAGCTTCCGGTGTATCATCAATAATTAAATCAATTCCAGTTAAAGTTTCAAGGGTTTTTATGTTTCTTCCTTCTCTACCAATAATTCTACCCTTCATTTCATCATTTGGTAATGATACAACTGATACTGTCGTTTCTGAAGTATGATCAGCAGCACATTTTTGAATTGCATAACTAATCATTTCTTTTGCCATTTTAGATGAATCTTCTTTCAATTTATTTTCATAGTCTCTAATAATAGCTGCTTTTTCAGGTATTATTTCTCCTTCTAATGAATCTAACAATTGTTTTTTAGCTTCATCAACAGTTAGGCCTGATATACGTTGTAATTCTTCAAGTTCTTGTTTTTTACTATCTTCTAATTCTTGTCTTATATTTTCAGCTTCAACTACTTTTTTAGTTAAATCTTTATCCTTATCTTCTAATGATTGAGCTCTTCTATCAAGATTTTCCTCTTTTTGAATTAATCTTTTTTCTTGTTGTCCAACTTCAGCTCTTCTCTCTCTAATCTCTTGATCAAGTTCATTTCTAAGTTTAAGCATTTCTTCTTTAGCTTTAAATATTTCTTCTTTTTTAGTATTTTCTGCTTCTATTTTTACATTTTCTAGTATTCTTTTAGCTTCATTTTCGGCACTTTTAATTTTAGATTCAGCAATTTTTTTCCTAATTGCTATTCCTAAAGGTATGAATACTGCCGCTGAGATTAAGAGAGTAATTATAACAACAATCACACTATCCATTATAATCTACCTCTTTTCTATTAATTTTTCAATGTTCATTAAATATATAAATTTATTATATTTTTAATTTTCACACATCTATTTTATATGGATTACGTAAATTTGTCAAGAAGTTCCTTTTTTCATATATTAATATATTATTCTACCTATATATAACCCCTAAAATAGTTATATTTTCTCTATTTTATCTAGATGATTTTTTTCTGAATATAAACATAAATTTAATTATTATTTAATTTCTATCAAAAGAACAAAAGCGGACATTTTTATATGTCATACTATATAAATTTATTGCCAAGTCCGCGTATTTGTTCTATGTGCCAAATTTTTGTTAAAAAATTTGTGTGCAAATTGGGCAAAGCCTTTATATAATAAGAAATGCAGAGCACTTTCTTATTATATAACAAAAGCGGACATTTTTATATGTCATACTATATAAATTTAGTGCAAAGTCCGCGTCTTTGTTCTATGCGCCAAATTTTTGTAAAAAAATTTGTGTGCAAATCTGGCGAAGCCTTTATCTTATAGGAAATTCGGAGAACTTTCCTATAAGATAAAAAAAGCCAAAGAAAAAATTTACTTTTCTCTTTGACTTTCATTTCTTATTATATAAAGGCTTCGCAAAATTTGTATAAACTTTGTATTTCATTATGCTCTTGGATGAGCCTTATGATATATATTTTTTAATGACTCATCTTGAAACTGCATATACACTTGTGTTGAAGAAATATCTGAATGACCTAACATCATTTGAATTGATTTTAAGTCCGCTCCATTTTGTAAAAGATGTGTTGCAAAAGAATGTCTAAGAACATGTGGTGTAATTTCCTTTGTAATATGTGCTTGTTCTTTATAATATTTTATTATTTTCCAAAATCCTTGTCTTGTTAATCTTTTTCCATTTACATTAACAAACAAAGCTTGTTCATCTTCATTTTTTATCATAACTGGTCTAGCATTTTTTATGTACTCTTTTAATGCTTTTTGTGAAATTGCTCCTAAAGGAATATTTCTTTTTTTGTTTCCATACTGCACACAACATAAGATTTATCAAAATTTACATCAGAAACATTTAATGATATAATTTCTGTAACTCTCATTCCTGTAGCATAAGCAAACTCAAGCATTGCTTTATCTCTTATTCCTTTTAAGTCCATATCATTTGGTTGTTCTAATAATAATTCAACTTCTTCAGATGATAATACACTTGGAGCTTTTTTATCTATTTTAGGTGATTGCATACCTTCTGTTGGATCCTTTTTTACTTTCCTATTACGTAATAAAAATTGATAAAAAGATCTAATTGATGCTAAATTTCTTGAAGCTGTAGATGTCTTTTTTCCGATCTTTTTTAGATATTCTATATATTTTTTTATCTCTTGTTGACTTACTTTAGAATATGATAATCTTTCGTTATCTAAATATTCTTGAAATTGAACAATATCTCTTCTATAAGACTGTAAAGTATTTTCAGACAATTTTTTGTCATTCTCTAAAAATTCCAAGAAAAGTTTTATTTGTTTTTCCATTTATAGTCCCCCATTCAAAATATGATCAATATATAGAACAACAGTGGATTTAATTTTTTAATTAGCTAAGAATCCATATTTGTTATTCAAGATTTTTCTAGGCATTTGTGTATATTTATTATATAATCTAAAAGCCTTTATTTTTCTAGATTTATAAAATATTTACATAAATAACTTATGTACTATTTTATATCAAAATATACATAAAAAGTAAATAGTTTTATAAATATTTTTTAAACAATAACATTAAATTTGTTGATATATAGGCCTCTGATAGTGATGAAATTATGGAAACAGAAAAGGCAATTAATATAAAAATTATTAGTTTCACAATTTCAAACTTCAAGTTTTCTCTTTTATTTATTATTGATTTTATAAAGTTAATTCCTGACACTAATACAATAAATATTGAAACTACATATATTATATTATGTAATATCATCGAATTACAAATGAAAATTATGGCTTTTTTAGTATCCTGAGTGGCATATATAGCAGATATTGTATATCCAATTGAAAATCCTTTTCGAGCAACAATATAATATGCAATTGGAAGTCCCAATATAGTTGATGATAAAAAAACTAAAATAAATAATTCTTTCGTATTATTCCAAATTGAATTTTTAAAAGTAGCAAAATTATTAATTTTTTCTGAATTTTTTACTATTTCTATTCTTTCAGTTATATATGTATTAAGTTCCTCTTTTTGAATATCTGTTGAATTATTCACTACTATAATTGAAATAATTATACCAATAGCAAAAACGCAAAATACTTTAATATATTCTGTGATATTGTTAGAAAGATAGTATTTTATGTACTGTTTCATTTTCTCCTCCTAAACAATATCTATTCAATTCATCAACTAATTATGTACTTTTATTTAATAAAAATTTGTTTACTTTCTATATGCTAATTTATAAATTTTTAGGTAAATTATTTTTGATTTTACGCCTTTCTAAAATATTTTTTATAAAAGCTATAATAAATATTATTTCAACAACGATAGCAAGGCAAATAATTACTCTATTGTACACAAGGACATTATCTTGAAAAATATGTGCATCACTTGGATTATCTTTATAATAATATATTTGACATTTATCTTTATTATCAAAAAGTTCTACTGGCATAAAACCTATTAATGTAACATCTTCTTCGTTTTCATATGTTTGATTATCCACAATATAATTATATTTAATATGACTTTCAGTATAAATTACATCAAGAACGGACATTCTATCATATTTTTCAATTATATTTGCTTCTGAAATTATAGCACTTCCTTTTACATATATTTTCCAAAATGGACTAATAAGGCCAATAAGCAAAACAAACAATACTATAATTATTATAGGCATTAAATTTAATGTTCTTTTATTAATTTCCTTTTCTTGTTTTTCATATTTTTTGTTATATCTTTCATGCAAAAATTTTTCCATCTTATTTATTTCTGAACTACTTAATTCAAACTCATCCTTATTATCAACTATATATCTAATATGTTTTACATTTTGACAATATGGAAACAAATTACGAAAAACTTTCTCTCTTTTAGAAATATCTAAAAAATGCTCAAACAATTCATCAGTTTCTTCAATTTTTTCCATAATCTTATAATATATTTCTGATTCTTGATCTTCTGGTAAAATTTTAATTCCAATATTAATGCAAAATTCTTTCAATTCTAATTGATTTCCTTTTTTTAAAATTTCACATATATTATCTATATCTTTATTCTCTATATACTTTTTTATTTCTCTTTTCATTTTACTAATTCTTAATTATCTCTTTCATATACTCTAAAGTCATAGCTTTGGCTGTTGATAAACGGCCTTCTTTTAAATGTATAAATGAAGAATTAAAAATAGATATTCCTCCACAAAAAGTTAGACATTTTCCATCTTTTAAATATTCTTCCATTTCTTCATCAGAAATATTGTCAATACTTAATCTTGAAGTATCAGTAATATTTATGCTTTGTAAGATTTCATTTTTATTTGCAAGTAATACAGCATTTCCTGTATATGCATAAACTTCATCTGAACCTCTCATTTTACTAAGAAGTTTACGAGCTTCATCAATATTTTTTGGTTTACCATACATTTTTTCTTTAAATACAATATTTTGATCTGCTGCAATAATAATTCTTGTATCTCTTTCTTTTGTCATTTCTAAAACAGCTTGCGCTTTGCGCATTGAAATTTCAGCTAGTTGATCTTTAAATGATTTAGATTCGTCAGGTGTTTCATCTGCATTACTAACAATAACTTCAAAAGGAATATTTTCATCAATTAATTGTTGCTTTCTTACTGCTGATTTAGATGCTAAAATTATAGGTGGAAAATCTTTAGTGTCTTTTCCATTTAATTTTTGTGGTCTATTAAAAGCTTTTTCTTCTTCCTCATAATTTGTTTTTACTTTTAACATTTACCTTCTCCATGCAATATTATTTTTCTTCTATTAAAACAGTAACAATTCCTTTTGCATCTAAATTTGTTACTTTTATATCATATTTAGGATTTCCATCCTCCTTAGAAATACCAGATCCATCTCCTAATTCATATATTCCTTCATATTCTTTACCTTCTATTGTAAATTTATATGGTATTTGTATAGCAAATGAAACTGTTACACCTTCGCCATGATATGGGACTTCCCATTTTACATCATCAGTTACTATAAAAGTATCATCTGTTCCTGATATTTTTATTTCCTTTAATGTATTAATTTCTGTTTCTTCTCCTAATTCAATTACTACTTCATCTTCATTTGTTCCTGATGTTCCATTTGGTTCTTCGCTTGCTGATGTTCCATTTTTTTCTTCACTTGCTGATGTTCCATTTGGTTCTTCACTTGATTCATTTTTCTTTTCATTTAATTTCACGAAAGCAAATGCTGCAACTGCAATTACAACAACTATTGCAACTACTAATAATACTTTTTTCATAATTTATTCTCCTTTTATATTTTTATAGAAAAATCATAACAAATAAAAAAAAAATTGACAATACTTTATTTTTTTAATATTACAATAAAAATTATTATTTTTTTATTGACAACACTAATTAAAATATGTTAATATATTTCTTGTTAGTGATAACGCGGATGTGGCGGAACTGGCAGACGCGCTAGACTTAGGATCTAGTGGGAGACCGTGGGGGTTCAAGTCCTCTCATCCGCACCAATGACATATCTGTTCAAGCAAATGAAACAGATCTATACAAAAATCAATCAGAAATGATTGATTTTTTCTTTTGCAAAATTTATTTTCATTTCAGTATGTTATGTATTAAATAAAAAAATACCTTGCATAGCCCATGATTACACCATTATATTTCTTTTTATTCTAATTTGTGGTATAATTATTATAAGTTTACTTTTTAGTTACACTCCTTTTGCACCTTATGGATTGACAACTGATTAGTAAAATGAATTTTTTGGGTACAAGTAAACGTAAAGGTGTACATTGAAAATTGAAAGGGAGAACAGCTATGGAAAACAACAACAGCAATCAGAACAATTTCGTGAACGAGTTCGTGAAAGAGCTCAGTGAAATTACCGGACAGTGTATCAGATTGGAGCATATCCATCCATCCACTGAAGGAAGATATTACTACATTCAGGCACCGAGAGAAAATGCCCCGATGCTTTTGCATCACTACAGAGGGCCGTTTTTTCTCGACATCCATCCGAATGATTGGGCGAATATTTCCTCTGGAAAAATCTCTGCCCACAAGTATATCGAATCTGCTAATTGGCAGATCGGCTTTTATCTGGGCGGTGGCTCGATGTTGAGAGGTGGCTACTATCATCCTTATGACATCATTGATCATAAAGATGTTCGAAACTATCTTAAGATGCTTGCCCGCCACGATTATTGGGATGATCTGTCCGAACCTGATCCGAGAGTTGAATTTTTTGAAGCTCTCTCTGAAAGATTTGGTCAGGAGAATCCTGGTTATGCCCTCAAGGACTTCTTTTGTGGGGAAATTCCTGAAAGAGAAATCTGGATCAGACCTACCACCAGACTCTTCTACAGAGATGGAGAACCGTTTGCTTTTAAGGCATATTGCTCCAAAAATGTAATTCAGGATTTGCTGATGCACGAAACTGAACCGGGAAATTGGATTGATTTTGCCAAGGAATTTCAGTTCCGCATCTGCAAGAGATTCGGTCAAACAGTAGATGTGACGCCGGAAAACCTCGAAGAAGCTAAGAGAGTATGGACTACACGCACCGCAAAGGCCAATACGCAGCCGTAAAAAATTCACTGATAACTGATAACTAATAACTGAAAATGTTTTGATTCACTATGCACACCACCTGGAGGGAGTTTTATAACTCCCTCCAGGTTTATTATATTATAGAAAAGTTCTCTGAACTTCCTATAATATAAAGGCTTCGCCAAATTTGCATAATTTTCTTAGAATATTGCTTGATTTTTACTTAATAATTTTTAATATATTTATAATTTGATTGATATTACTATGTACATTGCAATAATGATTTGAAAATATATAAAATACATGCTATAATTACATTTTGTAACCATAAAAATCTAATTATAGAAAGGTTGGTAAAAAATGATTAAGTATCTTATGCGGAAAACTATTTACAAAAAGGTAGATCGAGAAACTCAGGATATGCTCTTACAACTCATTGCTCAGTATCACATAATTGAATTCTTTTGTTTTATGTTTTGGCTAGCAATCTACATTCTTCCATTCATACCACTATTCATAATTGATGCTTTTGAAGATGTAAATTTTTCTGTAACAACTCACATAGCAATTACAACTTTTATACTAATTTGGACTGTAGGATTATTTGCAGCCTTCAGAATTTTTAAAAGTGCTATGATTGGTTTTTCTGAATTGTTGGCCGAAAGAATATATTTTCTAGCATGTACTAAAAAAGGTAAAGCACTTTCTAAACAAGATTTTGAAACTATAAGAAAAGTTGACGAAAAGCTGTATGTGCTTATAGTAACACAAACTTGCAGAGGCTATTGCTATTCAATTTGTTTTAAAATGTGTAAAGCGCTAAAAAAGGGCTATATAGAGTTCGTTGCTATAAAGAAATTAGCCATGGATAAGTACGATGAAGAAGATGATGGTAAAGATTTTACGATGCATACTTTATACGTTAACAATGGATGGGCCTTTGATACATTTAGTTCAAGGCAATATCCAGTTGAAAAATTACACCAAATTTACAAAGCAAAAATTTATAAAGTATTTGATTATAATTTTATCTGTAACAAATCGTATGGTGAATTTAAAGACGAATTAAAAACTGAATTAATAGAGTGGTCTGCCGCAAATGACTGTTCAATATTTTGGTAAGAAATTATTGAGGAAACTTAAACATTTCACGGCTGGTTGTAGAACTTACAACCAGCCGTGTTTTTATATAATAGGAAATGCAGAGCATTTCCTATTATATAAAGAAATAGAATGAAGCTCTACTCCATCCTATTTATACAATTATTCTGACATTACATCATAGTAACTTGCAAATTCATATCCTTGACCTTGATAATATTCTATCAGCTGTGGTAAAAATTCAGCAGTAACAGACTTATCTGCGGCATCATGCATTAATATAACTAAATTATCATCTCCAACTGCTGTTTCTCGAATTTCTTCCCACATTGCTTCTATAGTATTTTTTCCTTCCGCATCTCCGGATAAGCAGTTCCAATTTGTATGAGCAATTTGATTTTCTCTCAATAATTCAATTGCAGATTTTTTAAGTGATGCATATTTGCCTCCTACAGAACCACCAGGAAATCTAAACAAATGTGGATTATAATTTGGTACTCCTATTGCATTTCTAATTGCATCTACAGTTTGATTATATTCATCTAAAACAGTTTGTGGACTTGAATATATTTGGCTATATTCATGAGAATATCCATGGTTTGCTATAAAATGTCCAGAATCATATTCTCTTTTAACTAACTCTGGATAATTAACAACATTTCTTCCTAAGACAAAGAATGTTGCTTTTACATTATATTTATCCAATGTATCTAAAATCTTAGGTGTTTGTTTAGATGGCCCATCATCAAAAGTCAAATAAATCTTTTTTGCTTTTTCATAATAAACATTTACAACTTTTTCTGCTATTGCATCACTATATTGTGGTAATTGAGAATCCATATCTGCTGAAAAATCATGTTTTGGAAAATTTGAAACCTCTTCAGCAACTTCTTGATATTGTTCTACTAAGTTACTATTTGTTTCTGTATTCTGTTCTGTACTTTCTTGTTGTTCACTTTTTTCTTCTGTTGGCGACTCTTGAGTTGTAGGTGTCTGAACACCATCATATGGCATTTGTTCACCTTCATTTAATTGGCTTATTCCTACTGTTTTAGCTCCAGCTATTTCCATTTCTCTAGCTGTTGAGTTTTTAATAATTTGATAAGTCAAAATACCTGTTATAATAACCAATATTACTGTTATAATACCAATTATCGTACAAAAAATGACAATTTTATTTCTATTCATTTTATTATATTCATCAATATAAGCTATTTGCTTGTACATTTTTTCTCCCCAAAAATTTTAAACATCTATCTCTATTTTTCTATTAGTTGAAATGTATTGTCTATATGTAACTCCACAAGAATCAAACATCATCTTTGAAGCTATAACATTATCAGAATCAGCATACTTATCTTCTTTATAAATAACTTCTTTTATTCCAGATTGTATAATTGCTTTTGCACATTCATTACAAGGAAATAATCCAACATAGATTTTACTTCCTTCCAAGTTTCCTCTATAATTCAATATTGCATTTAACTCACCATGACATACATATGCGTATTTTGTATCTAAAAATTTTCCTTCTCTATCCCATTTCATCATGTCATCATTCAGTCCTCTAGGGGCTCCATTATATCCAATTGATAAAATTCTATTATCTTTACTTACAATACATGCTCCAACTTGAGTATTAGGATCTTTACTTCTTTGTGATGAAAGAAGCGCTATTCCCATAAAATACTCATCCCATGAAATATAATCTTTTCTTTTCATTTATAATCCCCCTATTTTTGAACAAAGCGGACAATATATAATCTGCAAAAGAAAAAAATATCATGAATTGTCCGCATATTTGTTCTAAGCGCCAAA
>CANQAH010000021.1 GCA_947588885.1 uncultured Clostridia bacterium | reverse complement strand
CGACATAGAAATATTTTCAGTTGCAGTAATAATCATAAAATTATTATCAAAACTATCCTCTGTCATTTCAAGAATATTGGGCCATATTTTTTTATATTCTTTATATTCGTCGTAATCAGATATTTTTTTGTAATATATTCCATTCATATAATTCATATAATCCGTATAATCATTATAAGAAATTGAATTCTGCGCATTAAATAATTTAAAATTAAATTTCACAGTACTTAACTGCTGTTTATTCTTTAATGATGAATTGTACATCCAAAATATTATTAAAAAAGATATTAATAATATAGCAAATATAAATAATAGTTTTAAGTTTCTTTTCATTTAGATCAACTCCTTTTACATTTTTTATATAATTGCTAACATTTAAATGTTATTTTGCAATTTTTATAATAAGGATAATTATTGCAGCGATAATGCATATTTTAATAGAACCTGAAATAAACATAATAATTAAAGAATTAGTTCTATATATATTATATAATTCTTTAAATGCTGTTATGTTTAAACTTTCTGACACTTGTAATGTACATCTATAATAGTTATCATCTATTTTTTCATAAAATTTACTATCAAGATAATATTCTTGATTAGTATCACTATATTGCAACTTGTTTTCATTATAATCATCTATTGATATATCAAAAACAAGTTGCATATATCCTGACATACTATGAAATCCACTTCTTTTACTTTTTAAACTAATAAATTTTATACTATCAGCTTCTTCTATATTTAGAATGTTCAAAATTTTTTGCTTATTTCTATTAGATATAAATAAGAAATTATTAATAGAATAAATTTCAATTATACTTACTAAAAATAATATTATAGTTAGTATTATTGTCATGGTTAAATACTTTATTTTCATATCTACTCCGTTATAATATTTAAGTAATTATAATAAATTAAGAATAGAAGTTCAACATAACTCGCAATAAGGTTAGAAAAAAATAAAATATCGTGGAATTTTTTCCACGATATTTTATTTTTATTCTTCTGTTTTATTATCATTCGTATTAGAATTTTTATTTGCTGTAGATGGATTACCGTCAAGAGCAGTCATAAATGTTTGAACATTGTAAGTTTTTCCATCACTAGTTAATAAAATTGTTCCTGATTCGTCTGTTCTATAGATAGTAGCACCACAATCAGATAATCTTTTTATGACATCTGCAGATGGATGAGAGTAAGTATTATTTGCTCCAACAGAAATAATAGCTGTTTCAGGCTTTATTTTATCTATAAATTTTTCTGAGCTACTAGTATCTGAACCGTGATGACCAACTTTCAAAACATCTACATCTGGCCAAGATATTTTATCTTCATTAGTTTTTTCTGCATCTCCCATGAAAAGAAATGTTTTATCACCATATGCCATATGAATTACAATTGAATTTAAGTTTAATTCGGATTGCTCTTCATTTTCAACAGACATAATTGTACATATGCCGTCTCCAAGTCCAAATGTGTTTCCTATTTCACAACGAGTTATGGAAAGGCCTTTAGCAGAAATTGCTTCTAAAACTGATTGGAATGTTGCTGTATTAGTTGTAGCATCAGGCATATAAATTTTTTCAATTTCAAAATTATTTATTATATCATCCAATCCACCAATATGATCTTCGTGAGGATGAGTACCAACTAAATAATCTATTTTTTGAATTCCCAAAGAGGAAATGTAATTAACTAGAAGAGGCCCATCTTCATTATTTCCAGCATCAATAAGCATTGATTGACCGTCAGCAATAACTAAAATTGAATCTGCTTGACCAACATCAAAGAAATATATTTGTAATTTTGAATCAGCAGAAACAACAGTATTGTCAACAGTATTGACTGAAATCATATTTGAAGAATTAGTTGGAATATTTAAATTTTCTTCAATTAAGTTGTTTACTTCATCAGGGAATTGATTACTTATAAAAGCTGCGATAATTAGTAGTATGCCTAAAATTAAAGTAATAACAAATCCCTTTATTTGTGGATGGATTGAACGTTTTTTGCCATGTCTCATAAAAACCTCCATGCTTTGCACCATAATTATAAATATATGAAAATAAAAAATCAACTGATAATAAAAATAATAATGCAAAAAAAATATTAAAAAATACTTGCAAATGTAAAATTTATATATTAAAATTTAATCGAAGTGGAGAGAAGTGGTGAAAAGTGGTAAGTAACCAGAAAGGAGCAAAAAAGCTTGCTAATTGGCGAATTTGAACATTCTTTAGATGCAAAAGGAAGATTAATAATGCCAGCTAAACTTAGAGATTCAATCGGTGACAGTTTTGTAGTTACAAAAGGTTTAGATGGTTGCTTATTTGCGTTTTCAAAAACAGAATGGGAAAATTTCGAAGAAAAACTAAAATCACTTCCACTATCAAACAAAAATTCAAGAGAATTCACAAGATTTTTCTTATCTGGAGCAACAGAATGTGAAATTGATAAACAAGGAAGATTCTTAATTCCTAACAACTTAAGAGATACAGCTGGTTTAACAAAAGAAGTTGTAATAATAGGTGTTGGAACTAGAATTGAAATTTGGGATAAGGAAAAATGGAACAAATATAATAGTGATGACAATATTTCTGTAGAAGATATAGCAGAAAATATGACAATGCTTGGTATATAACTTGAAAAAGTTTATATAAAAATACAAAAGATAAAATTAAAAAGAAACAAAAGATTAAAAATTACAAAAGACAAAAGGCAGTCTTTTGACTGCCTAAAAAATACTATTTACAAAAGAATTTTAAAGAAACAAAAGAATCTTTAAAATTCAAAAGATGTATTAATATACATAAGAAAAAATAAAATACAAAAGATGCACATATTCTGGGGTAACGTGCCCCAGAATATGAAAAATAATACACATAGAAGTAAAGACAGTTGGTAAATTATATCTACCAACTTTTAAGCGTTTTATAAAAAAGAAAAGGTAATTTTAATGAATTTTGTTCACAAATCAGTTTTACTAAATGAGTGCATAGAAGGACTTAATATAAAACCTAATGGGATATATGTAGATGGAACTATAGGTGGAGCAGGGCATAGTAGTGAAATATTAAAAAATCTTTCTAACGAAGGAATGTTAATAGGAATTGACAAAGATGAAGAAGCACTTAAAGCCTCAAAAGAAAGATTAAAAGATTATTCTAATGTAATATATTATCATGGAAATCATGATGACATAAAAAAAATACTAGAAGAACTAAAAATAGAAAAAGTTGATGGGATTTTACTAGATTTAGGAGTTTCATCATATCAAATAGATGAAAAAAGCAGAGGTTTTAGTTATTTAAGTGATAATGATTTAGACATGAGGATGGACAAAACACAAGAACTAAATGCCAAATATGTCGTTAACAATTATTCAGAAGAAAATTTAGCTAGAATTATTTATGAATATGGTGAA
Source organism: uncultured Clostridia bacterium (assembly GCA_947588885.1). Classification (GTDB taxonomy): domain Bacteria; phylum Bacillota; class Clostridia; order TANB77; family CAG-508; genus UMGS1994. The sequence goes on along the minus strand of CANQAH010000021.1, from coordinate 22,713 downwards.
GAAAGATTTTCTAGACAAATAGCTAAAAATATCTGTATTGAAAGAAAAAAACAAGAAATAAAAACAACAAAACAATTAGTTGAAATAATAGAAAAATCAATACCAGCTAAATTTAGACAATCAGATTCGCATCCAGCAAAAAGAACATTTCAAGCTATAAGAATTGAAGTAAATGATGAAATAAAACCATTATATAAGGCTGTAACAGAATCAATAGATTGCCTAAAGCCACAAGGAAGACTATGTATTATAACATTTCATTCATTAGAAGATAGAGCAGTAAAAAATGCTTATACTAATGCTGAAGGAAAATGTATATGTCCACCAGGACTTCCATACTGTGCTTGCGGAGCTGTAAAAAAAGCAAAAATAATAAATAAAAAGCCAATATTACCTACAAAAGAAGAAATGATAGAAAATTCTAGAAGTAAAAGTGCAAAATTGAGAATTATTGAAAAATTATAAAAAAGGAGGTGCAGGGAAATGGCAATGCAAAGACCAATAAAATATCAATATGAGACAAGCCCTAGAAAATTGCAGCCAGAATACAGACCTGTAAAGAAAAAATATCCTCCAAAATCGACTGCACAAAAACCAAAAAATACTTCTCAAAAAATAAGTGCACAAAAAAGAGAAGGCAGAAGGAAATTAGTAATTTCTTTAGCTGTACTTTTTGCTACAATATTTGCAATAAGTTATAGGAATTCGCAAATTGATGAGGCTTTTAGAAAAGGCGAAGAAATGAAACAAGCTTATTTGAATATTGAAAAAGAAAATGATCAATTAAAAGTAGATATAGAAAATAGTTTAAATTATAGTAATATTGAAACAGTTGCAAAAGAAAAATTAGGAATGCAAAAACTTTCAAATAAACAAACTGTATATGTAAATTTACCTAAAAGAGATTATATTCAACCAGCAACTGAAAATGTAGTAATTGATGAAAATAAAGGATTTTTTACAAAAATATTAGATAGCATAAAAAGCTTATTTTAAAAAGAAATAATCAAAATAAAATTGATTATTTCTTTTTTTGCGTTAAAATATTATAATAAACAAAAAATATAGGAGGAACAAAATGAAAAAATTAAAAATTATATTAATTACAATAATTTTAATTTTTGCAGTTATATTAATAGCTGAAATATCATCAAAGTATTTTGTAAAACCTAAAAATGAAAATAATCAATTATCACAAATTACTGAAAGATACGAAGTAAAGCTAAATGAAAAAGAGTATAGTATGCATAATGGAGGATATTTTGCAAAAATTGATAACATTGCTATATTCTTAGATCCACTTGAATACGAATTATATGAATTTGATTTAGACAATAAAACTGGGAAAAAATTAAACTTACCAGAAGATAAAGCTGGAAAGATATATTTCGATGGTGACAATATTTATTGTATGCCATACCATAATAGAGGAAAAGGAATATACAAAATAGATTTAGATGGAAATATTACAAAAATATATGATGGAGAATCAATTCAATTATGGCTTACTGAAGATAAAATATATTTTGTAGATCAAATTGGTTATGATGAAATAAATGCAACTCCTCAAGGAAATTTATGTATCATGGATAAAGACGGAAAAAATAAAGAAGTATTAATAAAAAATGTAAAAAATTATTTTAAAATAAACCAAGATTATATATATTACACAGATCAAAATGATAGAGATCTTTACAGAGTAAAAAATGGTGAAGAGCCAGAAAAACTTGCAGAAGGAAGAACATATATTACACAGGTAACAGACGAGTGTGTTGAATACATTGATTTTGAAGATGGGGAAAAGCATAGAGTATTATACTTAAATAATATGCAAAATGATGAAATTGGAAGATTCGGAAATTGCATAAAATATGAAGATAATATATATGTTTTTACAAGAAAATTAATAGGAGACGACAACGATATAGAGGATGAGTATACATTATTTAAAATTGATCCAAGTAATAATGAAAAAGAAGAAATAATAAAAAATTCATCTCCTATAGAATATTTATATCATATATACAATGGATATGCATATTTTGAAGGAACAGATAATGGTTATAGAGTAAAAGTTGATGAAAATTCAGAAAATAAAGAGGAAATATCAAAAAAATATTCATATTTTATTAACAATTATGCATATGGTTTTAACTATGAACAATCAACCTTAAAAAGTATGAGTATATTGAATTTAGATAATATGCAAGAAGAAGTAATAGATATAAAATAGGATATTGAAAAAATACCTATACATATGTTATACTTGCCAAGAAAGGACGGGAAATATGGAAATAAAAATTTCAGATAAAATTAAATATGTTGGCGTAAATGATAAAACACTAGATTTATTTGAAAGCCAATACGTAATTCCAAATGGAGTATCATATAATTCATACATAATAAAAGATGAAAAAACAACAATCATGGATACAGTTGATAAAAGAGCTGTTACAGAATGGATTAAAAATGTTGAAAAAGAACTTGGAGAAACAAAACCAGAATATTTGTTAGTTTCTCATTTAGAACCAGATCATTCAGCAGGAATAGAAATTATTACAGAGAAATATCCTGAAATGAAAATTATTTTAAGCCAAAGAGCAGCAAATATGTTACCACAATTTCTAAATAAAGACTTATCAGAAAGATTAGTAATCGTTAATGAAGGGGATAGTGTTGATTTAGGAGAACACAAATTAAATTTTGTTATGGCACCAATGGTACATTGGCCAGAAGTAATGTTCACATATGAATCAACTGAAAAAGTTTTATTTGCAGCAGATGGATTTGGAAAATTTGGAGCATTAGATACAGATGAAGATTGGGATTGTGAAGCAAGAAGATATTATTTCAATATAGTAGGAAAATATGGTGCACAAGTTCAAGCTGTACTAAAAAAAGCAGCTACACTAGATATAAAAACAATATGCCCACTACATGGACCTATATTAAAAGAAAATTTAGAACACTATATTAATAAATATGATATATGGAGTAGTTATAAACCAGAAGATAAAGGAATACTTATTGCATATAATTCAATACATGGTAATACAAAAAAAGCTGTTGAAAAACTAAAAGAATTGTTAGAAGAAAATAAAGCTGAAAAAGTTGTTTTAAGTGATTTATCAAGAGATGATATGGCAGAAACAATTGAAGATGCATTTAGATATGACAGATTAATAATTGCATCACCAACTTATGATGCAGGATTATTCCCAACAACAGAAAAATTTTTAAGACATTTAAAACATAAAAATTATCAAAATAGAAAAGTAGGAATAATTGAAAATGGCTCTTGGGCACCAATGTCTGGAAAACTAATGAAAGAAATTTTAAATGAAATGAAAGATATAACTATAGTTGAGCCAACAGTAACAATAAAAACATCTATGAAAGATGATACTATAGAGAAGTTAGAAGAACTAGCAAAGATTATGACTCATTAAAAATAATTAAAAATTAAGTAATAGGATTTATTAAAAACTAATTTTTCATAAATCTATAAAAAGGAGGAAATTATGAAATACGAATGTACAGTATGTGGACACATTTATGATGAAGAAGTAGAAGGAGTAAAATTTGAAGATTTACCAGAAGATTGGGTATGTCCATTATGTGGTGTTGGAAAAGATATGTTCAAAAAAAGTTGAAGAATAATTTTTAGTAAGAAGGTTACTTATTTAGTAACCTTCTTATCATATCAAAACAAAAATAGAAAAAGAAAGTATGTTGACATTCCATATATTCTTTGATAAAACAAGAAAGAAGTAAAATAAAGGAGGAGATTATGAGAAATCTAATCGACATAAAAGACCTATCAATAGAAGAAATTGATGAATTGATTAAAGTAGCCAAAGATATTATGCAAAACCCTGAAAAATATTCAGAAAAATGCAAATATAAAAAATTGGCTACTTTATTTTTTGAGCCAAGTACACGTACAAGACTAAGCTTTGAGGCAGCGATGATGGAACTTGGTGGTAATGTATTAGGATTTTCAGAAGCATCATCTAGTTCAACATCAAAAGGAGAGAGTGTTTCTGACACAATAAAAGTTGTTGGAGGATATTGTGATATAATTGCAATGAGACATCCTAAAGAGGGAGCACCACTTGTAGCATCTGTACATTCAGATGTTCCAATTATAAATGCAGGAGATGGAGGCCATAATCACCCAACACAAACACTAACTGATTTGCTAACAATTTCATGTGAAAATGGAAGACTAGATAATCTTACAATAGGTTTATGCGGAGATTTAAAATTTGGAAGAACAGTACATTCACTAATATCTGCTATGTCAAGATATAAAAATATAAAATTTGTTTTAATTTCACCTGATGAGTTGAAAATACCAGAATACATAAAAGAAGAAATATTAGATAAAAATAATATTGAATACGTAGAAACAAATCAAATAGAAGAACATATGAGTAAATTAGATATTCTTTATATGACAAGAGTTCAAAAAGAAAGGTTTTTTAATGAAGAAGATTATTTAAGACTAAAAGATTATTATATTTTAAATAATGATAGATTAAGAACAGCTAAAGAGAAACTAACAATTATGCATCCATTACCAAGAGTAAACGAAATATCAACAGAAGTAGATAGTGATCCTAGAGCATGTTACTTTAAACAAGCTAAATATGGAAAATATATAAGAATGGCATTAATATTAAAATTACTTGAAATAAAATAATAGGAGGAAAATATGAATATAGATAGCATTAGAAATGGAATTGTTATTGATCACATCAAAGCTAAAAAAGGACTAGAAATATATGATGCCTTAAAATTGGGTGAATTAGATTGTTCTGTGGCAATAATAACAAATGCAAGAAGTAAAAAAATGGGAAGAAAAGATATAATAAAAATTGATAAAAATATAGATTTAGATTTAGATATATTAGGATATTTAGATCCAAACATAACAATAAATATAATAAAAGATGACGAAAGAGTAGAAAAATATCATATAGAACTCCCTAAGCAAGTTGTAAACATCATAAAATGTAAAAATCCTAGATGCATAACTTCAACAGAACAAGAATTACAACAAATCTTTATACTAACAGATAAAGAAAAGAAAATATATAGATGTAAATATTGTGAAACAATAAAAGAAGATTAACAGTTTAACCAAAGCAGGTCTAAAATGATCTGCTTTTTCTATTATATAAAAACCTCATAGTACAAGGCATAGATGAATATTTTTAGATAAGGAGTTTATTATGAGTTTTTTAAATATCAAAAAAAGATTAAGAATAATGCTATTTATAACAATGTTTCTTTTTCTTATGCTTATTATTAAAGTGGGATGGATCCAAATAGTAAAAGGAAAATATTATAGTGAATTAGCTTTTAAACAACAAAACTTAGATAGAGAAATTACAGCAAAACGAGGTATTATCTATGATAGAAATGGAAATATTTTAGCAATGAGTGCAAGTAGTGAAATGATAACAATTAATCCAAATAATATACCAAAAGAAAAAAAGGAAGCCGTAGCAAAGAAAATTTCTGAAATTTTGGAAATGGATTATGAAAAAATACTAAAAAAAGTAAATCGAAATAGTTCAATAGAAATAATCTCTAAAAAAGTTGAAAAAGAAAAAAGTAACAAACTACGTTCATGGTTAATAGAAAATAACATAAATGCAGGAGTTAATATTGATGAAGATAGCAAAAGGTATTATCCATATGGAAATTTGGCATCACAAATAATAGGATTTTGTGGTTCAGACAATCAAGGATTAAATGGAATTGAAGCAAAGTATGAAGAAGACTTAAAAGGAAAACCAGGAAGCATAAGTAAAGTAACTGATGCAAAAGGGAAAAATATTAAAGATACATCAGAGAATTATCAAGAAGCAATAGAAGGAAATGGATTAGAACTGACAATAGATATAAATATACAACAAATTGCTGAAAAATATCTAGAAGAAGCTTGCATTGACAATAAGTGTACAGATGGTGGAAATGTAATAATAATGAATCCACAAAATGGGGATATTTTAGCAATGGCAACATATCCAAATTATGATTTAAATACTCCATTTGAAATTAACAATGAAGAATTAAAAAATATATGGGATAGTTTGTCACAGGAAGAGAAAAATAATAATTTACAAGCAATGTGGAGAAACAAAGCAATTGCAGATACATATGAACCAGGTTCTACTTTTAAATTAGTAACAACGTCAGCAGCATTAGAAGAAGGAATAGCACAAACTGATAAAGAAGGTGAATTTAACTGTTCAGGAGGAATTGAAGTAGCTGGAGTAAGAATAAAATGTTGGAGATATTATAGACCGCATGGATCTGAGTCTTTAAGACAGGCATTAATGAATTCATGTAATCCTGTTTTTATTGGACTTGGTCAAAAACTAGGAGTTGAAACGTATTATAATTATTTAGAAAAATTCGGCTTTTTACAAAAAACAGGAATTGATCTTCCGGGAGAAGCCAAAAGTATTTTTTTAGCAAAAGAAAAAGTAGGACCTGTAGAACTTGCAACAATAAGCTTTGGCCAAAGATTTGAAGTGACACCAATCCAAATGGCAACAATGTTATCAACAATAGCAAATAAAGGAAAATATGTAAAACCTAGATTAGTTAAATCAATAATTAATCCAGAAACAAATGAAAAGACTGAAATTCAACCAGAATATAAAAATCAAGTTATATCAGAAGAAAGTGCAGAAAAAGTATTAGATATGATGGAAACAGTTGTTGGAGAAGGAACAGGAAAAAACGCAAAAGTAGAGGGATATAGAATCGGAGGAAAGACTGGTACATCAGAAGATGGAGTAAATACTGGAAAGTATGTAACATCGTTTATTGGAGTAGCCCCAATAGATAATCCACAAATGGTAATGCTTGTAACATTATATAACCCTACTGGAGAGGGTGGTCATCAGGGAGGTGAGTGAATAATTTTAACACAAATGTAAATAAAATTTAATACTCTGAAAGCCAGTTATAGCCTGAAAAATATTTACAAATATGGGTGAATTTGCTATAATATTGCTAATAATGTAAAAAACAAAAATAAGGGGGAGTTTTTGTGAAAAAAAGCATGAAAAATAAGAAAGAAAAATTGATAACTATATCAGTTGCTAGTCTTATTTTATTACTTATAGCATTTCTGTCACTTGGAAGTACAGTTCAAAGACTTAGCACAAACAAAACAAAATTACCTGAAAAAATGCAAAATACTGAAAAAGAAGGCACATATTATTTATCAAGTGGTGTAGACGGAGTAACATGTAAGTATTTGTCAGATATTCCTTATGTAAAAGATAAATCATCAGTAGGATGGGGCAGCATTACATTAGATGGTAATTTGGAAACGCAACATAACAAAGGACTAATTACTCTAATGATAAATGGAGAAAAGAAATACTTTGTAAAAGGTATATCAGCTCATGCGACATCAACATTAGTATATGATTTAAAAGAGCTTGATTTTGATTATTTTAGCGCATATGTTGGTGTAGATGAAAGCCGTGGAACAAATGGAAATGGTGTTAAGTTCCAAATATCAACATCTGATGATGGAGAGAATTGGACAGTAGTAGATACTGCTAAAGATAGAGTATTTAAAGGAACTGACAATGCAGAATTAGTAACAGTAAATATTCAAAATGCAAATTACCTAAAATTATACTGCGACCAATATGGAAATAATACAGCAGATCACTCTGTTTATGCAAACGCAAAATTATATAAAGAAGGTTATGAAGAAAAAGAAGCAGAAAAAGTAGACTTCTTTAAAGAAGTAAAAGATTATGATGAAATTCTAAAAAAAGAATCTTTAGAAGATCAAATTGGTAAAGATGAACAAACTTTATTACAAAGAGAATTTGTAAATAGAGTTGGATATGATCTTTTACAAGTAATTGTTAATCAAAATGATGATTATAAAGAAACAGTAAAATGGTTATTAGAAACACCAGATATTCTGCACTTATATGTATTAGGTGGTGAACCAGATGGTGGAAGTTATTATAATTCAATAAAAGAACTATCAAGACTTTATAAAGAATTTAAAACAGATTTTGAAGACAAAACTCCAACAAACAATAAATGGTATCCAAAACTTACAAAAGGTGAAGTATACAAAAAGATGGCTATTTCACTTTCATTGACACATGCAACCAAAGTTGGATATTGGGCTCAAATAGATCATCCTAGCAATAGATCAGATTCAGTAAATCGTTATAAAATTTATAAAAAATTATATGATGAAAATAAATTTAAAGTATCTGAAAAACAAGACCAAACAGATTGGTATGAAGCATTAACAGTTGAAGAAATGCGTTATGTAATGAACAATATTACAGACGATGAAGAACTTATTTGGTTTAATGAATATACTCAAAAAAGAATAAATGAACATCCAAACGAAGAAGAAAAATATTTACAACCACATACATATATAGCATATGTATGGCCAGACTTTGAAAATCCAATTTTTCATGATGAAAGTAAAAAAGAAGAATGGGATAAATTATTTGAAGGAATATTTTCAAAATATAAAGTAACATATAGTACACCAGATGACCATGTATATAAAGCATGGATGAGTATGAGAAATGATTATGGAACAGGGGCTGTTTGTGGTGGTATTTCAAAATTAGGTTGCCATATTCGTGCAGCACATGGTACACCAGCATCAGTTATAAGTCAACCAGGACATGCAGCAATAATCTATTATAGAAAATATGATAATGGCGATGGATATTGGACAATTGATAATGATGTTTCAGGTTGGGCTCAATCAGGAAAAACAGAAAAACTAAGTACTAGAATGCCTTTAGGTTGGGGTAATGATTCTTATGTAGACGGATGGGCTGCAACATATATTGTTTTAGCACAAGAAGCCATAAATGATAATGACAAATATGAAAAATCAGAGAAGATTATTATGACAGCACAACTATACAATGGAAATCCAGCAAAACAAATCGAAATTTATAAAGAAGCATTAAAAGTTCAAAATATTAATATAGATGCATGGTGGGGATTAATAAATGCATATAAAGCAGATGAAACAAAAAAAGAAGATGATTATTATCAATTAGCAAAAGACTTAGGTGAAGCATTAAAACCATTCCCATTACCAATGAAAAACTTATTAGATCAAATTTCACCCAAAATAACAACTGTAGAAGGTACATTTAAATTTACTCTTCTAGAATCAAAATTATTAAATGAAGGTAAAGTATATGATTCAACAGATGTTGTATCACAACCAGGTATAACAAGAACAGTAGCTACTTTCTTACTTGGACAAACAGATACTTCTCTTGCAAGTTTCTCATTTGATGGAGTAGATGCAGGAAAAATTGTTTTATCAAGTCGTTATGATGGTACTGGTGTTCGTTGGGATTACAGTCTAGATGGAAAACAACATTGGAAGGAAAAAGATTTCACAGCAGATGAAGAACATAAACTAAAATTAAGTAAAGAAGAAATAGAAAGTATAACTGCAGAAAATGATATTTATGTACATATTGTTGGAACAAATTATAATGATGAAAATATATTCAAAATAGATATTACAGATCAAAAAATGCCAGACTTATATGCAAACGATTTAGAAAATCGTGTTATAGGTGTAACTAATAATATGGAATGGCGTATAAAAGATACTGAAGAATGGACTTCATATGAAGAAAGCTCACCAAAACTTACTGGAGATGCTGAACTAGAAGTTAGAGTAATGCCTACAGGAACATGCTTAAGGAGTGAACCTGTAACTTACAAGTTCACAGAAGACAATCAACCAAAAACTAGAAAATATATACCAGTATCATTATTATCAATTGATTCTGTTTCTACAGAGGCAACTGCTCAAAAAAGATTTGCTACAAATGCAATAGATGGTGACTATAATACAAACTGGCACTCTGATTGGAACGGAAGAGATACTGAAAGATATATAGTAATAAAAATAGATAGACCAGTTTACTTATCTGCTGTAGAATTTGTACCAGCAGGTGGAGGAAATGGTAAGATCCTAGAAGGAACAATTTATGGAAGTACAGACGGAAAGAATTGGGAAGAATTAACTAAACAAACTGGTTTGAAAAATGATGAATCTGTAAAGGCTTTTGAAATTGAAAATCCAAAACAGATCTCATATGTTAAAATCGTAGCAAACAAAGCTTCAAATGGAAATTGGTTTACAGCTAGAATGTTCAACCTATTCCAAGATATAACAAATAATCCTGAACCTACAGCAACAATCGAATATAGTGAAAAAGAACCAACTAGCAATTATGTAACAGCTAGACTTGTAAATCCAAGTACAGATATTACAATAACAAATAATAATGGAAGCGATACATACCTATTTACAGATAACGGAGAATTTACATTCGAATTTGTAGATAATGAAAGTAAAGTTAAAGGTTCAGCAACTGCAAAAGTAGATTGGATAGATAAAAATGGTCCTACAGCAGATGTTGAGTACAAATTTGATGGAGATAAAAACTTATCGATCATATTAGATAACATAAGTGAAGATGTTTACTTAGTTGATGAAAATAATAATAAACTATGTTTCGTAGAAGTAAAAGATAAGAAAATATATAGAATTTCTTACATAGATTCTTCAGGAAGATATTATAAAATTGTTGAATTAGACGAAGAAGGAAATGTCTTACAAGAAACATATTTGAATACAACAGGAGATGTTTCAAAAGTTAAAAACTATGTTACTATTTTTAAAGACGGAGAAATAACTGAAGAAAAATTTGTAGATGCAGAAGGAAATGACGTTGAAGTAACAGAAGCAGAAAAAGAAACATTAAGAAAACTAAAACAAGTAAAAGCAAATCCATTAGAGTTCACTTTTGAAGGAGATGGAGAATATCAATATAAACTTCTTGATAAAGCAAGCAACTTAACTTGTAGAAGTATAAGAGTAGATTATTCTGAAGATGGTAATATAATAGCAAGTGATATATCTTATGATATTACAAAGAAAACAAATAAAAATGTTGTGGCAACAATTAACCCATATATAATTAGTAGTGTAGAAGAAAATGGAAAGACAAAACTAGTAAAAAAAGAAGCACAATTAGTAAATTCTGAAACTACACATACATTTGAAGATAATGGAGAATTTACATTTAAATACAAAGATGTTAAAGATATTGGAAATGTAGAAATAAAAGAACATACAGCTAATGTAGATTGGATAGACAAAGTCGCTCCAACAGCAACAATCGAATATAGTACAGAAGAAATTACAAAGGGAACTGTAATAGCTCATTTAACAGATGAAAGTGAAAAAATTGTTATTACAAATAATAATACAAGTAGAAAATATACATTTGATAAGAACGGAAACTTTACATTCAAATTTGAAGATGAAGCAGGAAATGAAGGAACAGCAATCGCAAAAGTAAGTTGGATAAGTCCTGGAAATTACAAATTAGGAGATGCAAACTTAGATGGTGAAGTAACATCAACAGATATTCTTTTAGTAAAAAGACATTTAGTAGCTGGAACAAAACAAGAATGGATTATGTCAGATGATAAATTTAAAGCTGCTGATTATAATCAAGACGGAAAAATAACAGCAACAGATTTATTATTAATACAAAGATTAGTGTTATCTGAAATGAAAGAACAGTAATTTAAGGAGAAGAAAAAATGAAGAATAATATTATATACAAAAGGATAGTTTGCATAGTACTAATGGTAATGTTATTAGTGTTTACAACAAGAACATATGCAGCAAATGATAGTTTTAAGACAACATTATCTGCAGACAACTCTTCTAAAAAAAGAGGAGAAAATGTAACAATTACTATAGGAATAAAAGACATTGCAATTGAGAGTGGAGAAAAAGGAATTGGAGCATATACAGCTAAAGTAGATTTTGATACTTCTATATTTGAATATGTATCAGCAAGTGGGACAGATAAATGGGAAACACCACTTTATCAATCTGGACTTATTACAGGTATGACGGTTGATGGAGAAGTAACTAGTGAAGCACAAAGTATTGGAAGTTTAAAATTTAAAGTAAAAGATAATGCACAACTAGGAAAAACAACTATAAAATTAACTAAATTTTCTGGCTCTACTGCAGAAACAGATGTAGATGCACAAGACACATCTATTAGTATAACAATAACAGATGAGAACGGAAATACTTCAAATGATGACAATGGTAATAACCAAAATGGAGAAAACGGCAATGGCGATAATCAAAAAGATCCAGACAACTCAAAAGATCAAAATGATTCAAATAATCCTAATGGAGAAAATGAAAGTCAAAATGGAGAAAATAACAACGGAAGTGAAAACGGAAAAGAAAATGGAAGCAACCAAAATGAAGAATCAGCTAAAAATAGTAGCAAAGGAAAGAATGTTATAGAAAATCTAAAAGAAGGATTATTACCAAAGACAGGTACTTCTAGAGTGGTAACTTTTATAGTATTAGCATTAGCTGCACTAATAATAATAAGACTAATAATCATGAGAATATTACTTAATAGTAAAAAAACTAATACTAGAAAAAATAATATGAATGCAAATGCTAAAAGAAAAAAAGCTAAATCTAGAGGAAGAAGAGCAAAATAATTAAACCTTATATTAAAGAGGATATTTTAAATATCCTCTTTTTTTGAACTTTTTTATAGGAATAAAAATATGAAAGGATAATAAAATGAGAAAAAGTACAAGTTTAAAAAGGAAAAAATAATGAATGAAAATGAAAAAGAAATACAATCAAAATTTAAAATTGCCAATGTTTTAGTAAGTGTGAAATATTCTAAAACAGATGACAAAATAGAAGATTGTTTAGAAAAAATTATTAGACAAAAGATTAAATAAAATTCTAAAGGAGAGAGAATGGCAGGAAGAAAATCAAAAAATTCTTTAGATAATCCTAAAATAAAAATTTGGAATGTTGCAGAATATATAAGATTATCGCAAGAAGACTCAGATATGCGGCGAAGAAAAACAAGAAAGTAATAGTATTACAAGTCAAAGAACATTATTAGATGAATTTATTAGAGAAAATTCTGATCTGAAATTGTATGATACATATATTGATGACGGTTATACAGGAACAGACTTCAATAGACCAGGATTTCAAAGAATGTTAGAAGATATGAAAAATGGGATTATTGAATGCATTATAGTAAAAGATTTATCAAGACTTGGAAGAAATTATATTGAAGTAGGTAATTATATTGAGCAAATATTTCCAATATTTAATATAAGGTTTATAGCAATAAATGATAATATAGATAGCTTTACTAATCCTTCAAGTAGTAACACTATTTTAATACCATTTAAAAATTTAATAAATGATGAATATGCACGAGATACATCTATAAAGATTAGAACAGCATTAAATGGAAGAAAGAAAAAAGGAGAGTTTGTAGGAGCATTTCCAGCTTATGGGTACATAAAAAGTAAGGAAGATAATCATAAACTCATTGTAGATGAGGAAGCAGCTAATATTGTTAAAAAAATTTTTGAATGGCATGTTAATCAAAAAATGGGATGTTTAAAAATTTGTCACAAACTTAATGAAAGTGGTATATTAAATCCCACTGGATATAAAATTAAAAAATTAGGGTTAAATTATCACAATAGCAAATCTAATGATTATTTCTGGACAGTTTCAACTGTCAGAAATATACTAAAAAACGATATTTACATAGGAAATATGACACAAGGAAAAAGAAAAGTAAAAAGCTACAAAATACATAAATTAGAACAAGTACCTGAAGAGGAATGGATTACTGTTGAAAATATGCATAAACCAATAATTGATAAAGATACATTTGAGAGAGCACAAAGATTAAGAGAAAATGATACTAGAGTTGAAAAAAGCGGAAACATAAGTATATGGGCAGGAATTCTTAAATGTGGTGATTGCGGAAAAACAATGCATAAAAAAATAAGTAGAAATAAAAATGGAAATATTTATGAATATTATATTTGCGGAACGTATAGAAAAAAATCTAATCATTTATGCACAAAACACACAATAAGAATAGGTGATTTACAAGAAGCTGTTTTACAAACTATACAGTATCAAATAAAGCAATTTGTCAATGTAGATGAATTAGTAAAACGAATTGATTTAAAAATAGAAAAAGAAAACAAACAAGAAAAAAATCAACATGCAAAATATAATGAAATTGAAAAAGTTGAAAAATTAAAGAAAATTTTATACGAAGATTGGAAAAACAATTATATAACTAAAGAAGAGTATGTTAACTATAAAAAAGATTATGATGAACAAATTGAAAGTATTAAAGAAAATATAATATCTATGCAAAAGCAACAAAAAGAGGAATTGATCTTAAAAAGAAAAAAATTAAAATGGCTAGAAAATTTTAAGAAAGAAAAAAATATTACAGAATTAGATAGAAACGTTATAGAAGAACTTATAGATAAAATAGAAATTTATGAAAACAGTAATATAACAATATTTTTTAAATTTGATATTGTGCATGAAATTTTGTGAAAAAAAGTGTGTTATATTATAGGAAAGTTCTCCGAAATTCCTATAATATAAAGGATTCATCAAATTTGCACAAAATTATCCAAGGAGGTGGTGTCGCAGCACCAGTTGCAGGAAAAATATTTGCTGATGTATTACCATATTTAGAACTTCCAAAAGATGGTGAAGAAGAAATTACATATGTAAAAGTTCCTGATTTACAAGGGAAAACGATAAAAGAGGCGGAAAAAATATTGAAAGAAAATAATTTGGAAATAAAATTAGAAGAAAATGAAACAAACAAAGAGAAAACTATAACAAGACAAATTCCAGAAAAAAATATAGAAATAAAAGAAGGAAGCAAGATAATTGTACATACAGATTAAATTAAAAATAAAAATACTATACAAAAAAAATAATTAAGTATATAATAAAAATGAGATTTTTTAGATTAGGAGAGATAGAAAGTGAAATTAAGTGAGATTTTAAATGGAATCAATGATTTAAAGGCAAAAGGAAACATTGATATTGACATTAAATCTATCGCATGTGACTCAAGAAAAGTGACAACTGACACTCTTTTTGTTGCCATAACAGGATATGATGTAGACGGTCATGACTATATAGATGAAGCAATTCAAAAAGGTGCAACAGCTATATTAGTTGAAAACGTTCAAAAATTAAAGAACACAAGATTACCTGAAAATGTAACTTTTATTGTTACAAATGATACAAGATATGCATTAGCAATTTCTGCTTGTAACTTTTATGGAAATCCATCAAGAAAATTTAAATTAATTGGAGTTACAGGAACAAAAGGAAAAACAACAACAACATATATGATTAAAACTTTATTAGAAGCACAAGGAAAAAAAGTTGGACTAATTGGAACTATAGAAAATTATATAGGTGAAGATAGCCTTGGAGAGAGTGATAGAACTACTCCTGAGAGTATAGATTTACAAAGAATGTTTGCACAAATGGTAGAAGAAAAAGTTGAATTTGTAGTTATGGAAGTTTCTTCACAAGCACTTAAACTTAATAGGGTTACAGGTTCTAATTTTGATGTAGGAGTATTTACTAATTTTTCGAAAGAGCATATCAGCAAAAATGAACATAGTGATATGGAAGAATATTTTAATACAAAAATGAAATTATTCTCAATGTGTAAAGTAGGATTTATAAACATAGATGATTATAGAGGAGCTAGGGTAAAAAAAGAAGCAAAATGCCAAATAAAGACATATGGAATAGATAATGTATGTGATTTACTTGCAAAAGACATTACAATAACAAATATAGGCGTAGATTTTAAAGCAAAGCTAGTAGATAAAAATGAGAGAATAAAAGTTGATATTCCAGGAAGATTCAGTGTATACAATTCATTAGCCGCAATATCTGTTGCTTTATACTATGGATGTTCACCAGAAAAAATAAAAACAGCTCTAGAAAATATAAAAGTTCCTGGAAGAAGTGAATTAGTACCAAATAAAAAAGAATTAAATATTATGATTGATTATGCACATTCACCAGAAAGCTTACAAAACATATTACAAGCGGTAAAGACATATACTAAAGGTAGATTAATTGTTGTATTTGGATGCGGAGGAGATAGAGATACAAGTAAAAGACCTATAATGGGCGAAATCGCAGGAAGAATAGCTGATTATACAATAGTAACTTCAGATAATCCTCGAACAGAAGAACCTAAGAAAATTATAGATGAAATCGAAAAAGGTGTTTCAAAAACAAAAGGAAAATATGAAATTATTGTTGATAGAAGAGAGGCTATTGAAAAAGCAATAAATATGGCAAATAAAAAAGACATAATTATATTAGCAGGAAAAGGACATGAACCATATCAAGAAATAAATAAAGTGAAATATCCTTTTGATGAAAGAGTAATAGTAAAAGAAATTATAAACAATATGAAATAAGGAGTGAAAACATTGGAATTTCAACTTAAAATATTGCTAGTATCTTTTTGTGCGACAATTGTAGTAGGAATATTAATGATACCAATTTTAAGAAGATTAAAAATAGGACAGTCAGAAAGAGAAGATGGACCAAAATCTCACTTAAAAAAGAGTGGTACACCAACAATGGGCGGACTAATAATGGCAATATCAATAATAGGAGCAGCAATATTTGCATTTATACATTATATAGGAAAAGAACCTGAAGTCGGTAGAAAATTAATACCGCTAATAATGGCAACAATAGGATTTGGATTAATAGGATTTATAGATGATTTCAAAAAAGTTATATTAAAAAATACAGATGGAATAAAACCTGCATCAAAAATGTTTGGGTTACTTATTATTTCAATCCTATATGTAATATATATAGAAAAAGTTCTAGGAATAGGTACAGATATATTAATACCATTCTTTAAAATAACTATAACATTACCAGCAATAATATATGTGCCATTTATGATATTGGTAATGTTAGCAACAACAAATGCAATAAATTTAACTGACGGCATAGATGGATTAGCAACATGTGTAACTTTAGTTATTACAACAACAATAACAGTAATTGCAATACTATTTGGAGTAAAAGAGATAATTATTTTAGGAAGCATAGTTTGCGGAACATGCTTAGGATTTTTAATATTTAATTTGAATAAAGCAAAAGTATTTATGGGAGATACTGGCTCATTATTATTAGGGGGAGTCGTTTCATGTAGTGCAATTTATTTAAAGATGCCTTTACTTATATTAATAATTGCAGCTGTCCCAGTTATAGAAACCTTATCAGTAATAATTCAAGTCGCATATTATAAAAGAACAAAAAAGAGAGTATTTAAAATGACACCAATTCATCATCATTTTGAATTATGTGGATGGAAAGAGAATAAAATTGTATCAACATTTAGTTTTGCAACTATAATATTATGCATAATTGGATTATTTTCAGTAATTTGATAAAAGGGAGAAAACATGTCTAGTAAAAAAAAGAAAGTAGAGCCAATTTCTAGAAAACCACTTGACTTTACATTATTGATAACTATATTTATTCTACTTGGATTAGGAATAATAACGGTTTTATCAGCTAGCTCTCCAACAGCATTAGCAGAAACAGGAAATGATAGTTATAAATATGTAAAAAGACAATTATTTGCAGCAGTAATTGGCGTTGTTTTAATGTTTATCTTATCAAAAATAGATTATAAATTTTGGCAAAAAAAATACAAAGTAATATTTTTAGGATCAATATTATTGCTACTAAGTACGTTAGCAATGGGAACATCATCAAATGGTGCAACAAGATGGGTTAACTTAGGATTTATTTCATTTCAGCCTTCAGAAGTAGCAAAAATAGGAATAATAATATTTTATGCAGCATTTCTTACAAACAATAAAGACAAATTAAAATCAATAAAAGAAGGATTTATATTTCCATTAGCATTAATTGTTCCAGTTGTAGTAATTGTACTTTTCTTGCAAAACCACTTTAGTGCAACACTTGTAATAGTAATGTTAGTTTCAATATTAATGATTTTATCAGGATGCAGAATAAGGTACTTTATATTATTTGGATTACCAATACTTATAGCAGGAGTCGCAGCATTATTCTTGGGTGGTCAAGGATTCAGACTTCAAAGAGTTATGACATTTTTGGATCCATGGCAAGATAAAACAGGAGATGGATGGCAAATTATCAATAGCTTGTATGCAATTGGTTCAGGTGGATTCTTTGGAGTTGGGCTTGGAAATAGTAAACAAAAATATTTGTACATACCAGAACCACATAATGATTTTATTTTCTCTGTACTAGCAGAAGAACTAGGATTTTTAGGATGCACATTAGTAATAGTATTATTTGCAGTTTTAATTTGGAGAGGAATAACAATATCAATGAAATCACCAGATATGTTTGGTAGTCTTTTGGCAGCAGGAATAACATCAATGATTGCTATACAAGTATTAATTAATATAGCTGTTGTTACGTCATCTATGCCAGTAACTGGTATGGCATTACCATTCTTTAGCTATGGTGGTACAGCACTAATTATAATTTTGTCAGCAATGGGAATTTTGCTAAGTGTTTCGAGGGCAACTAATAAAGCCTAGAAAGGATTGTGATATATAATGAAAGTAGTAGTAGCTGCAGCAGGAACAGGAGGACACATTAACCCTGGAATAGCTATTGCAAACAAAATAAAAGAAAAAGAAAGAAATTCAGAAATTATATTTATAGGAACAGATAGAGGAATTGAAAATGATTTAGTACCTAGAGCAGGATATGAATTAAAAACAGTAGAAGCATATGGAATTAGCAAAAAAATATCAATTACAACATTAAAAAATAATTTAAAAACGATAAAAGGATTTAAGCAATCTAGAAAAATAATAGAAGAATTTAAACCAGATATAGTAATTGGAACAGGTGGATATATTTGTGGAGGAGCTATTAGTGCAGCACATAAATTAGGAATACCTACAGCAATTCATGAAAGTAATGCATTTCCAGGAAAGGCAACAAAATTTTTAGAAAAAAAACTTACTAGGATATTTTTAGGTTTTGCAGAAACTGAAAAATATTTTAGTGATAAAAGCAAAGTTATTGTTACAGGAACACCAACAAAAGTACAAGAGCAGAATATCACAAAAGAAGAAAGACAGAAAATATTATCAGATTTAGGATTATCAAGTAATTTGCCAACGGTTTTAGTTTTTGGAGGAAGCCAAGGAGCAAAAGCAATTAATGAAGCAATGGTTGATTTGATTGAACAAGGAAAAAATGAAAATTACCAAATCATTTGGGCAGCAGGTCAAAAACAATATGATGGAATAAAAGAAAAAATTGAAAAAGATGGAACAAATATAAATAATCTAAAAAGAGTAAAAATATTGCCATATATATATAATATGAGTGAAATGATGAATATATCAGATATAATTGTAGCAAGAAGTGGAGCAATGACAATTACAGAAATTTCACTTGTAGGAAAACCAGCTATTTTTATCCCTCTTCCAAGTAATTCAGCAAACAGACAAATTGATAATGCAAATGTATTAGCTAAAATTGGAGCAGCAAAAATAATTTTAAATGAAGATATAAATTCAAGTAATTTAGATTCAAGCATTAAAGAAATTATAAAAGATCCAGAAGAAATGAAACAAATGGGCCTAAGAGCAAAAACAGTAGCTAAATATAATGTAGAAGATAAAATATATGAAGAGATAAAAAAGATTATAAAATAAAATATCGACGAGGAGAATATTTCCTCGCCTTAAATTTTGAAAAATAATATACTTGCAAAAACAATAATAATGAATTAAAATACAGAAAGACTATAAGAAGGAGGTAATAAAATATGGCCGATAAACTGATAATAGTTGAGTCACCTGCTAAAGCAAGTACAATAAAAAAATTTTTAGGTGGAAATACAAAAGTAGTAGCATCAATGGGACATATTAGAGATTTACCGAAATCTAAAATTGGAATAGATATAGAACATGATTTTGAACCTGAATATATAAATATAAGAGGAAAAGCAAGCTTAATAAATTCTTTGAAGAAAGATGCTAAAGAAGCCAAACAAGTTTATCTTGCTACTGACCCTGACCGTGAAGGAGAAGCAATAGCATGGCATTTGGCATACATTCTAGGAATACCAGAAGACCAGGTTTGTAGAATAACATTTAATGAAATTACCAAAGAAGCTGTAAAAGAGGCTGTAAAAAAACCAAGAAAAATAAATTTAAATTTAACTGATGCACAGCAAGCAAGAAGAGTATTAGACAGAATTGTTGGATATAAAATTAGTCCAGTGCTTTGGAAAAAGGTTAAAAGAGGACTATCTGCAGGAAGAGTTCAGTCTGTAGCTGTTAAACTAGTGTGCGATAGAGAAGAAGAGATAGAAAATTTTGTACCAGAAGAATATTGGAACATTACAGCAATACTTTCAGAAGAAAAAACTAAAAAAGAATTTGAATCAAAGTTAGTTGGAAAAAACAAAAAGAAAATTGAAATACATTCAAAAGATGAAGTTGATTCAATATTAAAAGATTTAGATAAGGCTAAATTTATTGTTGAAGATGTTACAATTGGAGAAAAGAAAAGAACGCCAGCTCCACCATTTACAACAAGTACAATGCAACAAGAAGCTTCAAGAAAACTTTCATTTCCAATTAGAAAAACAATGTCAGTAGCACAAGGATTATATGAAGGTGTAAAAATCTCTGATAGAGGAGTTACTGGTTTAATCACATATATGAGAACAGACTCTACAAGAATTTCAGAAGAAGCTAGAAAAGTTGCAAAAGAAGTAATAGAAAGAAACTTTGGAGCAGAATATTATGAAAATAGATATTATAAAGTAAAAAGTGACTCACAGGACGCTCATGAAGCAATAAGACCAACATATCCAGATTTATCACCAGAGAAAATCAAAGATGAACTTACACCAGACCAGTATAAATTATACAGATTAATTTATAATAGATTTATTGCAAGTCAAATGTCAGCCGCTGTATATGACACTATTTCTATAGATATTAATGCAAATGAATATAATTTTAGAACTAGTGGCCAATCAATCAAATTTAAAGGTTTTATGTGCTTATATGTAGAAGATACAGACAATGAAGAGGTGTCTGAAGAATTAGGAATTGCTAATATTCCATACTTAAATAAAAAAGATGAACTAAAAAAGAAAAATATAGAAAGCAAACAAAGCTTTTCAGAACCACCACCAAGATATACTGAAGCAAGTCTTGTTAAAACATTAGAAGAAAAAGGAATAGGAAGACCTAGTACATATGCCCCAACAATAACAACAATATTAGCAAGAAATTATATTGAAAAAAATCAAAAACAATTAGCACCAACTGAATTAGGTAAAATTGTAAATAAACTGCTTGTGGAAAATTTCAAAGATGTAATAAATGTTGAGTTTACAGCAGAAATGGAAGAGCAATTTGATGAAATAGCAGAAGGTAATAAAAAATGGAAAGAAACTATTAGAGAATTCTATGGTCCATTTTCAGTTGTAGTAGAGAAAGTAGAAAAAGAATTAGAACATGTTAAATTAGAATATGAAGTTTCTGATGTGAAATGCGAAAAGTGTGGAAGAAATATGGTTATAAAAATGGGCAAATACGGAAAATTTTTAGCGTGTCCAGGCTACCCAGAATGCAGAAATGCAAAACCTATAATAGAAGAAATAGATGTTCCATGTCCGAAATGCGGAGGAAAAGTACAAATTAGAAAGACTAAGAAAAGAAGAAATTATTACATTTGCGAAAACAACCCTAAATCATGTGATTATATATCTTGGAATAAACCAAAACCAGGAGAAAAATACGAAGAAAGTGATGAAGAATTAAAAAAAGAAGTAAAGAAGAAAGAGGCAGGAACAACTAAGAAAACTACGACTAAGAAGACAACAAAAAGAAAGACTACAAGAAAGAAAAAATAAAATAAAAAGCTATCAGTAATTTATTGATAGCTTTTATAAATTTTTTTGAAAAAACAAAGCAAATATATATTAAAAATCTACAAAATTTTAAAATTTTGAAAAAATATAAGAAATTTAATAGTAAAGTAAGTAAAATGAAATCCAGCAAATATGCACAGAAACAAGCAAAATCAATGGTTTTAGACAAAAGAAAAAATAATTTTAAAAAATTAAAAAAACTTTTCAAAAATCTGTTGACAAAGTGCAATACGCATGTTAAAATATAAAACGTTCCTGGTAATTCAGAAACAACAAAAAGTACATTGAAAAGTAAACAATATCCTTTAAGAACCAAGCGGTAGTCATAGTACTACCAAAAAAGAAAATAATCCAAGAGTCAAAAACTCAAACTTGAAAAAAACAAGTATAAAAATAAAAACGATTTATATAATTATTTATATAGATACCATAAACAAGAGAGTTTGATCCTGGCTCAGGATAAACGCTGGCGGCGCACATAAGACATGCAAGTCGAACGGACTTAACTCATTCTTTTAGTTTGAGAGCGGTTAGTGGCGGACTGGTGAGTAACACGTAAGCAACCTGCCTATCAGAGGGGAATAACAGTGAGAAATCATTGCTAATACCGCATAAGCTAGTAATATCGCATGATATAGCTAGAAAAGGAGCAATCCGCTGATAGATGGGCTTGCGTCTGATTAGCTAGTTGGTGGGGCAACGGCCTACCAAGGCGACGATCAGTAGCCGGACTGAGAGGTTGAACGGCCACATTGGGACTGAGATACGGCCCAGA
>CANQAH010000020.1 GCA_947588885.1 uncultured Clostridia bacterium | reverse complement strand
GAAATTTTGGAAATGGTAGATTTGTTGATAAAGTTATTCAGGAAACTATTATTAAACATTCCCAAAGAGATACAGAATCAATTGAATTGATTACTGTTGAGGACATTCCTAGTATCGAAGAAATAAATAATGAAGATACAGAAGATTCTGAAAGTACAGAAAAATTATTGAATGATATAATTGGCCTAAAAGAAGTAAAGGAACAGTTGAAAAATTTTGAAGCTTTTATGCAATTTGTTAATAAAGCTAAAAAAGCAGACATAAAAATTCCAAAACAAAATATGCATATGGTATTTACAGGAAATCCTGGAACAGGAAAAACTACTGTTGCTAGGATAGTGGCTAAAATGTTATTTGATTTAGGGGTAATACATGAAAATAAGTTAGTTGAAGTTGAAGGAAAAGATTTGATTGGTCAACATGTAGGTGAAACAGCACCTAAAACGACACAGGTTATAGAAAAAGCATTAGGAGGAGTTTTGTTTATTGACGAGGCATATTCATTAATACCTCATACAATGTATTCTTTTTCAGATGAAGCTATTACTACATTAATAAAAGCAATGGAAGATAAAAAAGATCAATTTGTGGTCATATTTGCTGGTTATAGAAAAGAAATGGCAGAATTTATAAAGCTTAATCCAGGACTTGCTTCAAGAATTGGTTATACATTTGATTTTGAGGACTACTCTAGTGAAGAACTTGAAGAAATTCTTTATAAAAAAATAGAAAATTCAGGAATGACAATTGAAGAAAATGCTAAGACAAAAGTAAGTAAAATTATGAAGTATTTTTGCCGTGTAGAAAATATTGGTAATGGTAGATTTGCTGATAAGGTTTTTCAAGAAATTCTTATGAAGCATGCAAAAAATAATTATGATGACATATTAGTAATAAATGAAAAAGATATACCATCAATAGAAGAAATAACTAAATTAATTTCTGAAGGAAATTATATGATTAATCCAGAAGAAATAACAGATAAAGACTTAAAGAAAACAGCAGTGCATGAAGTAGGACATGCTGTTGTAAGATTATTATTATTTGAAAAACCAGGAATCAAAAAAATAACAATTAATGCAGAAGGTACTGGAGCATTGGGATACGTTATGTATGAAAATACATCAAGTTATACTCAATCAAAAGAATATTTATTAAATACTATTAAGGTTTCTTTAGCTGGAATTGCAGCAGAAAAAGTTTATTTGGGCGACTTTGAAAATGGTGGTACATCTGATTTGAAAAAAGCAACTAATATTGCTAAAAGTATGACGACTACATATGGAATGTCAGATTTAGGATTGGCTAGAATAGATAATCCAACAGGAGAGATGGCAAAAGTTGTATATGATGAGATAAATAAAATACTGGAAAAATGTTTTGAAGAAACGATAGAGTTAATAAAAGAAAGTAAAACAAAAATGGACAATGTAATTAATATTTTATTAAAAAATAAAGAAATAACGGAAGAAGAATTAATAGAAAATTTTAAATAGAAATATGGATGAATAAAGGTAGTTTGAAGTGAAATAAATAGTATTTACTTCAGACTATTTTTTTTGTATTGACCGTTCAGTCTAAAGACTTTTGGAGAGGAGTATGGTATAAATTTATTGGTGATTTGATAATGAATAAAAAGATTTATGACAGTTTAAAAATAACTGATTTAAAAGATATGCTTGACAAAACAAGAAAGATGTATGCTAATAGACCTGCTTATCAAATTAGAAATAAAGATGGAAAATATACTTTTTTTACACATGAAGAAGTACGTGACATGGTTAATGCACTTGGAACAGCATTAATTAATTTGGGCTTAAAAGGAAAAAGAATAGGAGTTATTGGAGAAAATAGATATGAGTGGGAAATTGCATATTTGTCTATAGTATGTGGAACAGGAATAGTAGTTCCATTAGATAAATCAATTCCAGAAAATGAGCTAGAGTCTTTAATTCAAAGATCTGAAATTGAAGCAATTTTTTATACGAATAAACATGCAGAAAGTATAGAAAGAATTAGATATAGTGAGAAAAATAAGTTAAAGCATTTAATTTCAATGGAAATTGATGAGCATGCAGAGGGAATTTATTCATTTAATGAATTAATTAGTTTAGGAAAAAAACTGATAAAAGATGGTAATAGAGAATTTATTGATGCAAAAATAAATCCAGAAGAAATGAATATAATGCTTTTTACATCAGGAACTACATCTGCCTCAAAAGTTGTTGCACTTTCTCATAAAAATATATGTTCAAATTTAATGGATATAGGAAGCATTCTAGATGTAAATGAAAATGATACAATTCTTTCAATTTTACCATTACATCATGTGTTTGAATGTACAGTAGGATTTTTATTTGCGTTATATAAAGGTGCTAAAACGGTATTTGGCGATGGAATAAGACATATAGTTGAAAATATGAATGAATATCATGTAACTACAATGGCATGTGTTCCAGCAATTTATGAGAGAATTTTTAAGATGATAAGGAATAAAATTGAAAAAGATGGAAACCTAAAAGATATCTTAGAAAAAGAAGAAAAATATAGAAATTATCCTATTGAAGAAAAAAAGCAATATTTTAAGTGTATACATGATATGCTAGGTGGAAAAGTAAAACTTTTAATAAGTGGTGCAGCAGCCTTAGATAGGGGTATTGAAGAAAAATATAGGTTACTTGGAATAAATTTAGTTCAAGGATATGGATTAACAGAAACATCTCCTGTTGTTGCAATGGGATCAAACAGATTTTACAGATTAGGTTCAGTTGGAAAATCAGTCCCAAGTGTAGAAGCAAAAATAGTTGATGCAAATAAAGACGGAGTTGGAGAATTAGTCGTAAAAGGTCCTAGTATTATGCTTGAATATTTTGAGAATAAAAAAGCAACAAGAGAGGCTATGCAAGATGGATGGTTTTATACTGGTGACTTAGCAAGAATCGATGAAGATGGATATATTTTTATCTGTGGCAGAAAAAAGAGTGTAATTGTATTAAAAAATGGTAAAAATATTTTCCCAGAAGAAATGGAAAATTTGGTAAATAAAATAGAAGGTGTTAAAGAATCTTTTGTTTTTGGCAAACAGCAATCTGAAGATAAAGATAATATAAAAATAAATGTAAAAATAGTATATGATCGAGAAATTGTAAAAGATGTATATAAAATAGAATCTGATGAAGAAATATATCATTACTTATTGGAAGAAATTAAAAAGATAAATAAAACACTACCAAAGTATAAGGCAATAAGAGGAATGATCTTATCTGAAGAACCTTTAATAAAAACTACAACTAACAAAATAAAGAGGCAGGCAAATCTTGATGAAATTGAAAAATCTAAAAACTAAAATTTTAGGCAAAAATGTTTTTTACTTTAAAGAAATAGATTCCACACAAAGTGAAATATGGAGAATGATTAAAAATTCTGGAGAAAATGGAAGTTTAGTGATTGCAGATATTCAAACTTCTGGAAAAGGAACACATGGAAGAGTATGGCATACTGATGAATCAAATAATATTGCCTTTTCGTTCTTTCTAGAACTTAATTGCAATATACAAAAATTAAATGGACTAACTCATGATATTGCAGAAATAATCATAGAAATTTTTAAAGACAAATATGGAATTGAACTAAACATAAAAGAGCCTAATGATATAGTTGCTAACAATAAAAAAATAGGTGGAATTTTGACAGAAACTAAAGTACTTAAAGAAAAAGTAAAATTCCTAGTTGTTGGAATAGGATTAAATACATCTAAGAAATATTTTACTGACGACTTAGAAAATATAGCAACTTCAATCAGAAATGAATTTGACATAGATGTTGATATATATGATTTTATTGGGGAGTTTTGTAATAGATTTGAAAATGAAATCTTAAAAAGAATGGAGGACTAAAATGAAAATTGGATTTTTGTTCCCTGGACAAGGTTCTCAAAGTATTGGAATGGGAAAAGAACTTTATGAGAAATATGAAAAAGTAAGAAGTATATATGACAAAGTTAAAGAAATTACAAATGTTGACATTGCAAAAATATCTTTTGAAGGATCAGAAGATGTTTTAAATCAAACAAAGTATACACAACTAGCTATATTGACAATGAGTTTATCAATATTAGAAGTATTAAAGGAAAATGGAATTTTTGCTGATGAGTCTGCAGGATTAAGTCTTGGAGAGTATTCAGCACTTATAAATGCAGGTGTCTTTTCATTGGAAGATGGAATTAAGATTGTACAAAAAAGAGGAGAATATATGCAAGAACTTCTTCCAGAAGGAGATTGGAAAATGGCTGCAGTAATTGGAATGACAGATAGTCAAGTAGAAGAAGTATGCAAGAAAGTAACAAAAGGATTCGTTGTTCCTGCAAACTATAATGCTAAAGGACAGGTAGCAATTTCAGGTGAAAAAGATGCTATAGAAGAAGCGGAACAAATTGCTAAAGAAATGGGAGCAAAAAGAGTAGTAATTTTAAATACAGCAGGACCATTTCATACTGAAAAATTAATTAATAGTTCTATAAGTTTGAAAAAAGAATTAGACAATGTCAAATTAAATGATTTTAAAGTAAAAGTTTATAAAAATATAGATGGAGAATTATATTCTTCAAATGATGATGTAAAAAATATCTTAGCACAACATATAGTTAATCCTGTAAGATTTTCAAAAACAATTGAAAACATGTTAAATGATGGAATCGATACATTTATTGAAATAGGTCCAGGAAAAACTTTATCTGGGTTTGTAAAAAGAACAAATGTAGATAAAGAAATTAAATTGTTAAACATTAATGATGTAAACAGTTTAAATGAAACTATAGATTATATTAAGGAGAGTAGATAATATGAGTAAAGTTGCTTTAATTACTGGTGGAACAAGAGGAATAGGAAAACAAATAGCTATAACATTAGCTAATGAAGGTTATGATATTGCTGTAAATTATAGAACTGAAAACGATGACCTAAAATCAACTGAAGCAGAAATAAAATCTAGAAATGTAGACTTTATAGGAGTTCAAGGAGATGTTTCAGTTTTTGAAGATACAGAAAGATTTGTAAAAGAAGTTATTGATAAATATGGCAAAATTGATGTTGTTGTTAATAATGCTGGAATCACAAAAGATACATTACTTATGAGAATGAAAAAAGAAGATTTTGAAAGTGTTATAAATGTTAATTTAACAGGAACATTTAATGTCACAAAAAATGTAATTCCTTATATGATGAAAGCTCATTCAGGAAGAATAATAAATATTTCTTCTGTAGTAGGTATAGCTGGGAATGCAGGACAAACAAATTATTCAGCATCTAAAGCAGGAATTATCGGATTTACTAAAAGTTTAGCAAAAGAAGTTGCATCAAGAAATATATTAGTTAATGCAGTTGCACCAGGATTTATTGAAACTGCAATGACAGATGTTTTAAAAGATGAAGTAAAAGAAGAAATTGCTAAGTCTATTCCATTGAAGAGAATGGGAAAAGCAGAAGACGTTGCAAATGTAGTTAAGTTTCTTGCTTCAGATGATAGTTCATATATAACAGGTCAAGTTATAAATATTGATGGTGGAATGTTAATGTAATGAAAGGAATGATAATAAAATGGAAAGAAGAGTTGTTATAACTGGAATAGGAGCAATTACTCCAATAGGTAAAAATGTTGAAGAATCATGGAAATCAATTGAAAACAAAAAATGTGGAATTGATAGAATTACAGCTTTTGATGTGTCAACATACAAATCAACTTTAGCAGCAGAAGTAAAAGATTTTAATCCTGCTGATTATTTAGACATAAAGCAAACTAAAAGATTAGACCGTTCATCACAATTTGCAATTATTAGTGCAAGAGAAGCTTTTAAAGATAGCGGAATGACATCTGAAAATACTGACTTCGATCGAGTAGGAATATTTGTTAGCTCTGGTATTGGTGGACTTATAACAATTCAAAATCAATGTACTATTAATTGTGAAAAAGGTCATTCAAGAATTTCACCAATGTTTATACCAATGTCAATTGCAAATATGCCAGCAGGAAATATTGCTATTGATTTAGGATTAAAAGGAGAATCTATTTCAATTGTAACAGCATGTGCATCATCAACTCATGCAATAGGAGAAGCTTATAAAACAATAAAACACGGATATGAAGATGCAGTTTTAGCAGGTGGAACAGAAGCTTCAATTTGTGAAGTCGGAATTGGCGGATTTGAAAATATGAAAGCACTATCTAATTCAGATGATAAAAATAGAGCAAGTATCCCATTTGACAAAGAAAGAAATGGATTTGTTATGGGCGAAGGTGCTGCAGTTGTTGTTCTTGAAGAATTAGAACATGCAAAGAAGAGAGGTGCTAAAATTTATGCAGAAGTAATTGGCTTTGGAGCTACTTCTGATGCATATCATATAACTTCACCTGCTCCTGATGGAGAAGGAGGAGCAAAAGCAATGACTAGAGCAATTGAAGATGCAAAAATTAAACCAGAAGAAATTGATTATATTAATGCACATGGAACATCAACATCTTTAAATGATTTAACAGAAACTATGGCAATAAAAAAAGCTTTAGGAGATGCAAGTAAAAAAGTAATGGTAAGTTCTACAAAGGGAAATACTGGACATTTGTTGGGCGCTGCAGGTGCTGTTGAAGCAGTATTTTGTGTTAAAGCAATAGAAAAACAAATAGTACCACCAACAATTAATTACAAAGAAAAAGATGAAAATTGTGATTTGGATATTGTTCCAAATGAACCACGAAATGCAAAAATAAATGTTGTAATGTCAAATTCTTTAGGATTTGGTGGACACAATGCAAGTATTATTTTAAGAAAGTATGAGGGTTAGTAATGGAGTACGATAAAATTAAAGAATTAATTGATGATATGGGAAATTCAAAATTAACTTCTTTAGATGTTGAATTCCCAGATGGTACAAAAGTTAAAATGGAGAAAAAGGAAGATAATCAAGTAATTATAACTTCTTCAGAAGTTAAAAATGAAATTCCTAAAGAAGAAGTCATAGAAAAAGAAGAAAAAAATGATGATTGTAAGATTGTAAAATCTCCAATGATAGGAACATTTTATAGTAAATCATCTCCAACAAGTGAACCATATGTTGAAGTTGGTCAAACAGTAAAAAAAGGAACTGTTTTATGCATAATTGAAGCAATGAAATTAATGAATGAAATAGAATCAGAATATGATGGAACTATTGAAGAAATTCTTGTAAAAGATGGTGAAACAGTTGACTATGGAAAACCATTATTTAAAATAAAATAATTATCCACAAATTAATAATAAAAAGTGGAAAAAAGCATAAGAAATGGAGTTTTAAAATGTTAAATAAAGAACAAATCAAAGAAATAATTCCTCAAAGAGAACCATTTTTAATGATTGATGAAGTTGAAGAATATGTTCCTGGAGAAAGTTGTGTAGCATACAAAAATGTAGATGAGAGTGAATGGTATTTTAAAGGACATTTCCCTGGAAATCCAATAATGCCTGGAGTATTGATTACAGAAAGCTTAGCACAAGCAGGTGCAATAGCAATTTTATCTATGGAAGAAAATAAAGGTAGAAATGCACTTTTTGGTGGAATTGATAAATTGAAATTTAAAAAAATGGTTGTTCCTGGTGATAGACTAAAACTTGAGGTAAAAATAATAAAAAGAAAAGGACCAATAGGAGTAGGAGAAGCAATTGCAACAGTTGATGGAAAAGTTGCAGCTAAAGGTGAACTTACTTTTGCAGTTGTTTAAAAATAGGAAGGAAGACAAAGATGAATAAAATTTTGATTGCTAATCGTGGAGAAATAGCAGTAAGAATTATAAGAGCTTGTAAAGAAATGAATATAAAGACAGTAGCAATTTATTCAGAAGCTGATAAGGAATCTTTACACACTAAATTAGCAGATGAAGCTATTTGCATAGGACCTGCCGAATCAAGTAAAAGCTACTTAAATATAAAAAATATAATTGAAGCAGCATATATAACAGGTGCAGATAGTATACATCCTGGATTTGGATTTTTATCAGAAAATGCACAGTTTGCAAAGATTTGCAGGGAATCAAATATTAAATTTATTGGACCTTCTGCTGAAGTAATTGAAACATTAGGAAACAAATCTAATGCAAAAGAGATGATGAAAAAAGCAGGAGTTCCAGTTATACCTGGATCGGATGGAAGTGTTAAAGGACTAAAAGAAGCAAAAAAAATTGCTAATGAAATTGGTTATCCTGTAATGCTTAAAGCAGCTGCTGGAGGTGGCGGAAAAGGAATAAGAATTGCGAATAACGATATTGAACTAGAGAGCAATTATAATATTGTAAAACAAGAAGCAAAAATTTCTTTTAATGATGATGAAATATATATAGAAAAATTTATTAAAAATCCAAGACACGTTGAAATACAGATACTTGCTGATGAGTATGGAGATGTAATTCATTTAGGAGAAAGAGATTGTTCAATACAAAGAAGACATCAGAAAATGATTGAAGAAACTCCTTCAACTGCAATAGATGATAGATTAAGAAACAAAATGGGTGAAGCTGCAATAAAAGCTGCTAAAACAGCAGGATATTCAAGTTGTGGCACAGTAGAATTTCTAGTTGATAGTGATAAGAATTTTTATTTCATGGAAATGAATACTAGAATTCAAGTTGAACATCCTATTACAGAGATGAGAACAGGAATTGATATTGTAAAAGAACAAATAAGAATTGCTGCAGGAGAAAGACTAAGAATTAAGCAAAAGGATGTAAACTTTAGAGGTCATGCGATTGAATGTAGAATAAATGCAGAAAATCCAAATAAGAATTTCATGCCATGTCCAGGTAAAATAACTGGATTACATTTACCTGGTGGAAATGGAATAAGGATTGATAGTGCAATTTATGAAGGTTATACTATTCCACCAAATTATGATTCAATGATTGCTAAACTAATTGTATATGGAGCAAATAGAAATGAAGCGATAGCAAAAATGAAAAGAGCTCTAGAAGAAGTTGTTATAGAAGGAATTGAAACTAATAGAGATTTCTTATTTGAAATTATTAGAAATCTTGATTTTATAAGAGGAAATTTTGATACTTCATTTATTGATACTTTATTGAAAAAATAGGATTAGGTGATGTAAGTAATGATTGTAGATAAGATTAAAAAAAGACAACCAACAGCCAAAAGAAAAGGTGCGGATATCGATATACCTATTGGAAAATGGGTAAAATGTGAAGAATGTAAAGAAATAATTTATAAAGAAGAACTTCGCAACAATTTAAATATATGCCCTGTTTGTGGTCATTATTTTAGAATGCATATTGATAGAAGACTAGAACTAGTTGTTGATGAAGGAACATATAAAAAATTCGACTTAGATATTGAAACTACAAATCCATTAAATATTGAGGAATATCCTAAAAAATTGAAAGCATTGAGAGAAAAAACTGGATTAAAAGAAGCGGTAGCTTGTGGAACTGGAAAAATAAATGGAGAAGAAGTTGTTATTTGCATAATGGATAGTGGTTTCTTAATGGGTAGTATGGGTATAGTTGTTGGTGAAAAAATCACATATGCAATAGAACAAGCAATTGAAAAAAGATTACCTTTAATAATTTTTTCTGTTTCTGGTGGTGCAAGAATGCAAGAAGGTATAATTTCACTAATGCAAATGGCAAAAACAACAGCTGCACTTACAAAATTAGATGAAGCTGGATTATTATATATTTCAGTTTTAACTGATCCAACATATGGTGGAGTTACAGCATCTTTTGCAAGTTTAGGAGATATAATTTTAGCTGAACCTAAAGCTATGATTGGATTTGCAGGACAAAGAGTTATTGAACAAACAATAGGTGAATCTCTACCTGAAGGATTTCAGACAGCAGAATTTTTACTAGAACATGGATTCATAGATAAAATCGTTGAAAGAAAAGATTTGAAAAATGTAATTTCAAATTTAATTAAATA
The DNA here is from genome assembly GCA_947588885.1 of uncultured Clostridia bacterium. Classification (GTDB taxonomy): domain Bacteria; phylum Bacillota; class Clostridia; order TANB77; family CAG-508; genus UMGS1994. The sequence continues at coordinate 16,897 of CANQAH010000020.1, read as the reverse complement.
TCATAAAAATTAAGAGAGAAAGGAGAAATAATTCAACTTATGTTGGATTGAGAAAAGAAATGGTAAAGCAAAACTTAACTGCTTGGGATAGAGTAGAAATTGCAAGAAATCCAAAGAGAAAAACAGCTCTTGATTACATAGATAATATATTTGATGAATTTATAGAATTACATGGTGATAGAAATTTTAAAGATGATAAGTCTATTGTATGTGGTTTAGGAAGAATTGGAGAACAAAACTTTACAATAATAGCACAGCAAAAGGGAAGAACGACGAAAGAAAACATTGAAAGAAATTTTGGAATGCCAAATCCTGAAAGTTATAGAAAAGCAATAAGATTTATGAAGCAAGCCGAAAAATTTAAAAGACCAGTAATTACTTTTATAGATACAAAAGGAGCATATCCTGGAATAGGAGCTGAAGAAAGAGGACAAGGTGAAGCTATCGCAAAATCAATGTTTGAAATGGCAAAATTAAAAGTTCCAATTATTGCAATTGTTATAGGAGAAGGTTCAAGTGGTGGAGCATTAGCAATTGGAGTTGGAAATAAAGTATTTATGTTAGAAAATGCAATTTATTCAATTCTTTCTCCAGAAGGATATAGCAGTATTTTGTGGAAAGATTCATCACGTTATAAAGAAGCTGCTGAGAAAATGAGACTTACTGCAAAAGATCTTTATGATTTGAAAGTAATTGATAAAATTATTAAAGAACCAAAAGAAGAAAGTGATGAAAGTTTTAAGATAATTTCTAATAGTTTGAAAAAAGAAATAAAACAAGTAATTGAAGAAATGAAGAATAAGTCAGAACAACAAATTGTTGAAGAAAGATATGAAAAATTTAGAAATATTGGAGAATATATTAATTTGTAGGAGGAAAAAATGTTACTAGAGAATAAGAAAATTTTAATAATGGGAATTAGAAACAAATGGAGTATTGCATATGGAGTAGCAAAGTCTGCATATGAAAATGGTGCTAAACTTTTATTTACTTATATGGGAGAAGAAAACAAAGACAAAATAGAAGAATTGATTTCAGAATTTAAAGGAAGCAAGGCATATGTTTTAGATGGAGCATCAGAAGATGAATTAGTGAAAGAAACATTTATGAAAATTAAAAATGAAAATGGAAAAATTGATGGAATAGTTCATGCTATTGCACATGCAAATACTGAAGATCTTCATAATGATTTTATTTTAACTAGTAAAGAAGGATTTAGCCATGCAAACGATGTAAGTGCTTATTCTTTTGTACTTGCAGCAAGAACAGCACAAGAACTTGATATGCTAAATGAAAATGCAAGTCTTGTAACGTTAACATATCATGGTTCAACAAAAGTTCTAGATGGATATAATGTTATGGGAGTGGCAAAAGCTGCATTAGAAGCTAGTGTAAGATATTTAGCAGATAATCTTGGTAAGAAAGAAATAAGAGTAAATGCCGTTTCTGCTGGTCCAATAAAAACTTTATCTGCAAAAGGAATTAAAGATTTTAGTTCAATATTAACAGTGGTTGAAGAAAAATCTCCTCTACATAGAAATGTAACAACAACACAAGTTGGAAATGTTGCAACATTCTTATTAAGTTCAATGTCAGATGCAATAACTGGTCAAGTTATTTATGCAGATAGTGGATATAATATAATGGGCGTGTAGAAATTTGAAAAAATTTGTATTTTTTTGAAAAATAAATACATACTAATAATATAAAACTTTAATTAATGGAGGACAATTATGAAGGTTTTATATTATATATCTCTTACTTTAGTAATAATTGGTGCCTTGAATTGGTTACTAGTTGGAATTTTTGAATTTAATTTAGTTTCAATGATTTTTGGTGAAATGAGTGTTTTGAGTAGAGTAATATATACATTGGTAGGAATAGCAGGACTTATTTCTATTGGTTTATATCCTAAAATTAATGATTAAGTAAGATGATAAGAATAGTGCTAACTTTTAGTGTTAGCACTATTTTTTATATAATAGAAAATTTCTCCGTATTTCCTATTATATAAAGGCTTTGCCACATTTGCACACAAATTTTTTAACAAAAATTTGGCGCATAGAAAAAAGACGCGAACTAAAAAATATTAATAATGTCCGCTTTTGTTCTATACAAAATTTCTAAAGAAACTTTGTCAGGTGAACATTTTATGTAAAAAAGACATAAGATATATCAAATAAACTAGAAGGGAATGAGTATTATATGTCTAAATACATAATTAAAGGTGATGCAAAAATTGATGGAGAGGTTGATATTTCTGGTTCTAAAAATAGTGCACTTCCAATTATTGCTGCGTGTATTTTAAATGGAGGAGTAAACACTTTATATAATATGCCTAATATAAGAGATACTAATGGGATGCTTGAAATACTATCTGATCTTGGATGTAAGGTAGTAAAGAAAAAGAATAAAGTTATAATTGATTCTTCAAATGCAAGTAAAATGAATATAAATGAAAAGCTTATGAGAGAAATGAGATCATCAGTTATAGTTGTAGGGGCATTACTTGCAAGATTTAGAAAGGCAATTTTTTCTTATCCTGGAGGATGCGAAATTGGTGCAAGACCAATTGATTTACATATAAATGGATTTAGAAAATTAGGAATAAATATTGATGAAAATACTAGATATATAGTATGTAAATGTGATAAAATAATACCGGCAGAAATTCACCTTGATTTTCCAAGTGTTGGAGCTACAGAAAATCTAATGTTAGCGTCAGTTTTATCTGATGGAGAAACGATATTAAGAAATGTTGCTATGGAACCGGAAATTGAAGATTTGCAAAATTTCTTGAACAGAATGGGAGCAAAAATTTCAGGCGCGGGTAGTAATATTATAAAAATTAAGGGTGTAAAAAAATTAAAAGAAGTTTCATATAATATTATGCCAGATAGAATTGAAACAGGAACATTTTTATGTTATACGGCAGGTACTGGTGGGAAAATAGAACTTAATAATGTAAGAGATGAAATTACTTTACCTGTACTTGTAAAGTTAGAGGAAACAGGGTGTAAAATATATAGAGAACCAAATAAAATTGTTTTACAAGCACCAAAAAGATTAAAAGCTGTTGATATTCAGACTTTGCCATATCCAGGTTTTCCAACTGATATGCAGTCAGTTTTTTTGGCAATGTTAGTTACAGCCAAAGGAACGTCAATAGTTACTGAAAATATTTTTGAAAATAGATTTAAATGTGTTCCTGAATTAATGAGAATGGGAGCAAAAATATCTATTTCAGGTTCTAGTGCTATTGTTAAAGGTGTAAGAAAAATTACGGGAACTAATTTAGTTGCTACTGATTTACGTGGAGGAGCGGCATTGATAGGTGCAGCAATGAAAGCTAAAGGAATTACGACTATTGACAATTGTGAATATATTGAAAGAGGATATGAAAAACTTGAATATAAATTAAAAAAATTAAACATAGATTTTACAAAAGAGAGGTGAGAAAAGATTGAAACAAACGAAAAAAAATAAATCAAAATCTAAAGTCCAAACGAAACAAAATGTAAAGAAAAAGTCGAACACGAAATTTGATTTTGATGAAGAATATATAATTGGAATTTCAAAACCTGAAAATAAACAAACTAAGAAAGAGAAAAAAAATACAAAAAATAAAAAGAAAAATGAAAAACAAAAGAATAAAAAACAAAGTACATCAAATGTTAAAAAGATTTTTAAAAGATTGTTTATATTGATTATTTTATTTGCTGCAGCAATGTGTTTCTTCTTTTTGTCACCGATGTTTAATGTACAAGAAATTATAGTTGAAAATAATAGCATAATTTCTTCTGACACAATTAGAAGTTTATCATCAATACAGTTATATAAAAATATATTTTTAATTAATAAATCAGAAGTTAAAAATAACATATTAAGAGAACCATATATTGAAAATGTTGAGATTTCAAGAGTTTTACCAGATAAAATAAAAATTACTGTTACAGAAAGATATGAAAAATATTTGATTGAATATGCAGAAGGAAAATATATAGTAATAGATGGACAAGGATATGTCCTAGAAGTAATTAATGAAAAAAATGAGTTACCTATTCTTACAGGTATACAAACTGATACATCACAATTAATTCAAATTAACAATAATGAAAACGAAGAAAACAATGAAAATAATTCTAGTCCTAGATTGTGTGAAGATGACTTAGAAAAATTAGAAATTGTGGGAAGCATTGTTGCAACAGCTAAAAACTATGAATTGTATGATTATATTACTAAAATAAATATTGCTGATGAAGATGAAATTGTTCTTGAATTAGAGAGCGAAGGGAAAACTGTATATCTTGGAGATTGTACACAATTGTATGCAAGATTTGAATATTTAAAAACAATAATAGATGCTGAAAAAGGAAAAAAAGGAAAAATTTTCGTAAACGGTACATTACAAGATATACCAGGAGAAAGAGCGTATTTTAGAGAAGATATATAAATAGGAGATATATTGATGAAGAGAGAAATTATTTTAGGAATTCTGTGCTTTATAACTGCAGCTAGTATATGTGTTCAATATAGAAGCGTACATAATTACACTACTAATGGACAAGCATCTGTACAGTCTATGTCAGAAAATAAATTGAGAGACAGAGTTTTAAAAGAAAAAGAAAATAATGAAAAATTGAATGCTCAATATGATGCTGCTGAATTACAATTAGAGAAGGTAACAAAAGATTCTGCTAATAAAAGTGATGAAACAAAACAACTTGAAGAAGAATTATCAGAATTAAATAGATTAAGCGGATATACGGATGTTAAAGGAAAGGGATTAATCATAACTTTAAGAGATGCAGATCCTTCTGAAGATGATTCTTCAGATAGTATTATACATGATTTAGATTTAATTGATGTTGTAAATGAATTGTTTAATGCAGGAGCAGAAGCAGTTTCAATTAATGATCAAAGAATACTTTCAACGACTGCAATTAATTGTAATGGTAATGTTGTGAGAATAAATAATGAAAAAATTGCTGTTCCATTTGTAATTAAAGCTATAGGTTCACCAGAAGGCTTGTATGGAACACTTACAAGACCAGATGGTTATTTAGATTTAATGAAAGATTATAAAATAAAAATTGAATTTGAGAAAAAAGAAAAAAATGATTTAGTTGTTCCAAAGTATACAGGAAAAAAACAATATGAATATTTGCAAATTGATGAATAGAGGTGAAAATATTGAAAGGTAAAATAATAATGCTTTTAACAATTGGAATTATTTGTATTCTTCTTACTGGTGTAATGTTTGTCCAATTTAAGTCTGTTCAAGTTATTGAAAAATCAGGTATAGAAAGTATGAATAATTCTGAACTTAGAACTGAATATACGGAAATAAAGGCAAAGTCTGATGAAATTAAGGAAGCATTGGAAGAAACTCAAAAAAGTATTGAAGAATACCAAAATCAATCTACAAGTATTCAAGGAACAATGGACTTATTAAAAGCTGATATAAAACAAGCAAATTGTGATATAGGATATACAAATGTTAAAGGTCCAGGAATAGAAATTGTAATATCAGATAGTGATAAGTCAGTAGCTTATTATGATTTATTATTTGCTATAAATGAACTTAAATATGCTGGAGCAGAAGCTATTTCAATTAATGATAGAAGAATTGTAAATACTACTTTTATATCAAATATACAAGAAAACTTTTTAATAATGGATGGCCAAAGAATTACATCACCTTATACAATAAAAGCTATAGGAGATACAAAATATTTAGAGAGTGTTATAAACATTAGGGGTGGTTTAAAAGATTATATAGAAAATAATGGAATGACTGTAACATATGAAATAAAGGACGAGGTCCATATAAAAAAATATGAAGATTTGATTGAAATTAATTATGGTGAGTAAAAGGAGAGAATAAAGATGGTTTACATTACAATTTTAGTTTGTTCAATTTTAGGAATTATACTTGGTATGAATTTACCAACAATTTCTTATTCATATTCAGGTTATTTAGCAATAGCAATCATTGCTGCTCTAGACTCTGTTTTTGGAGGACTTACATCTGTATTAAAAAAGAATTTTGATATTAAAATTTTTGTTTCTGGATTTTTTGGAAATGCAATTTTAGCAATGCTTCTTACATATCTAGGAGAAAAGTTAAATGTTGATATATATTTGGCTGCTGTAATTGTTTTTGTTGGCAGAATGTTTACAAATTTATCTATAATTAGAAGAATATATATTGAAAGAATTGCTAAAAAATACGAAGAAAAGCATAAAGTGAAAAGAAAAAGAGAAGCTTAAAAATAATATGTTTAAGACATATTATTTTTGTTTTTTTATATAATAGGAAATTGCTCCGCATTTCCTATTATATAAAGGCTTCGCCAAATTTGCACACAAATTTTTTTAATAAAAATTTGGCGCATAGAACAAAGACGCGGACAATTCAGGACAATTTTTTCTTTTGCAGATTATATATTGTCCGCTTTTGTTCTCTAATAGGAAATTGCTCCGCATTTTCTATTATATAAAGGCTTCGCCCAAATTGCACACAAATTTTTTTAATAAAAATTTGGCGCATAGAACAAAGACGCGGACAATTCAGGACAATTTTTTCTTTTGCAGATTATATATTGTCCGCTTTTGTTCTCTAATAGAAAATTGCTCCGCATTTCCTATTATATAAAGGCTTCGCCAAATTTGTACACAAATTTTTTAAAAATTAAATTTTGGAAAGTCAAAGCGAAGGACTTTCCAAATACATAATAATTATTAAAGTAATATTATATTAATTGCATCACAATCACGAATTGCAATTAATGTATCTTTTATGAAATATGCACGAATATTCCCAGAAGGACTTGTTAAAACAGGAGTTATTTTGCTACCTTTGATAAATCCTAAAACAATAAAACGTTTTTGTATTTCTGGATTACAATTTATATTGGCAATGCATTTTGTTTCATTTAATTTTAATTCATTAAGTGTCATGTATATCACTCCTTATAGTATTTTATTTATGAAAGAGGCGATTAGTGATATATGTTGAAAAAAATTGTAAAATAATATAAAATATTAGTATTAAATGGAAAGAGAAAGTATTTATGAATAAAAAAGGAATAGTCTTAATTTGTGTTATTGTTGTAGTAATAATTTCTATTATTTGCACAGTATTATTTACAAAGAAAAAACAAAAAGATAGAGATTATGAACTATTACAAGTAAGTGAATATAAATACTATACTTTATTAGTAAATGGCAAATATGGAGTAATAAAAAAGGATGGAACTGTAATTGTTGATCCTAATTATGACGAGGTACAAATTCCAAACCAAGATAAAGATATATTTGTTGTAAAAGAAAATGATAGTTATAAAGTTTTAAATGAAAAAAAGGAACAACTATTTACTGATAAACAAAGTGTTACAGCTGTTTCTACTAAAAATGATGCTGATGAAGTAATATATAATACTACAGTTTTGAAATATGCAGAAAATGGAAAATATGGTTTACTTGGTTTTGATGGACAAAAAATTACAAATGCAGAATATGATGAAATCGAAGGACTAAAAGATAATTGTGGAGAAATTTTAGTAAAACAAAATAACAAATATGGGGTCATTAATGTAAAAGGAAATAGTTTAGTTTCTATAAAATATGACTATGTAGCAAGTGATGGATATTCAGAAAATGGTTCATATAAAAATGCTGGATATATTGTTGGAAAAAAGACAAACCAAGGCATGAAATATGGTTATTTAGATAAAGATGAAAAAGAAATCTTGAAAATTGAACAAGAAAGTTTATACAGAGTAACAGAAATTAATTCAAATGATATTTATATTGTAGCTTCACAAAATGGAAGATGTGCAATATACAAAAATAAAGATAATCTAACAGATTATAAATATATTGATATTATTTATAATAATGGAACAAATACTTTTACTGTTCAAAAAAATAAAACGTATGGATTAGTTAATTTATCTGGACAAGTTGTTATACCTGAAGAATACCAAGAACTTATGGTTGTTGGGATATATGTAAAAGCTTTAAAAAATGAAACAAATTATGTATTTGATTTAAATGGGAATAAAGTTGATAATCCCAAATTTACAAGTTTAGAAGAAACATCAACTGGAAAATTTTATATTACTATAAATAATGATTATAAATATGGAATTGCAAATCATCAACATGAAGTTGTTATTGAAAATAAATATGATTATATTTATGAAATAGCTAAAACAGGATTGCTTATTGCTAATATTGGTGAAGATGTAACTATATATAGTGGAAATGCAACAGAAATTGTTTCTGTAAAAAATGCTAAAGTTGAAATAAATGGAGATTATATTAAAGTAATTACAAGTGATGATTCATATTATTTAACTGTTGATGGAAAGAAAGTTGATAATAAGACAGTATATTTAGAAAATAATTTATATGCTAGCAAAGATAAAGGAAAATGGGGATTTGTAGATTTAAGAGATTCTATTATTGTTCCATATGAGTACGATGAAGTGACAGAAATAAATCAGTTTGGATTTGCTGGTGTAAAGAAAAATGGCAAATGGGGAGTAATTAATAGTGAAGGACAAGTAATACTTGAACCAACATACGAATCAGATGAAATTGATCCAATTTTTATTGGTAAGTATGTTTTAAAAAATAATATTGTTAGTGATCAATTATAGTGTTAATTAATAAGACGGTTCTTTTTGAACTAAATCAAAATGAATCGTCTTTATTGCATAATAGAAAGGAAAAAATATATGTATAAACAATTTGGAATATCAGATGATATAGTAAAAATGTCTGATGAGGTAGAAAAAGAAATAAGAGAACAAATATCAGAAATTGATGAAAGATGTATGAGAAATTCAATAAGAGTTCTTAAGGCTTTTCAAGATAATAGAATAGCAGATGTTCACTTTAATTCAACAACAGGATATGGATATGGAGATATTGGAAGGGATACTATAGAAAAAGTTTTTGCTCAGATTTTTAGAACTGAAGATGCACTTGTTCGTAATCAATTTATTTCTGGAACTCATGCAATAACTGTTGCTCTTTTTGCTAATTTAAGACCAGGAGATACATTACTTAGTATTTCAGGAAAACCTTATGATACACTAGATTCAATTATTGGATTTGATGATAATCCTAGCTCACTAAAATCATATGGAATAAAGTATGAACAAATTGACTTAATTGGTGATGATTTTGATTTAGAAAAGATCAAAGAAAGACTTGCAAAAAAAGATGTTAAAATGATTGAAATTCAAAGATCAAGAGGATATGCAATGCGTAAAAGCTTAACAATGGATAAAATTGAGGCTGCAATTAAAGCTGTTAGAGAAGTTAATGATGAAGTTATAATTATGGTTGACAATTGCTATGGAGAATTTGTTGATGATATAGAACCTGTTGATGTAGGAGCTGATTTTATGGTAGGTTCTTTAATAAAAAATGCTGGAGGAGGATTAGCTCAAAATGGTGCTTATATAGTAGGAAAGAAAAAATATGTAGAGCTTGCTGCTGAAAGATTGACATCACCTGGACAAGGAAAAGAGGTAGGACCTAGTTTAGGTGCTAATAGAAGCTTTTTACAAGGAATTTATATGGCACCATCAGTAGTCGCAAATAGCTTAAAAACAGTAATTTTTGCAAGTAGAATATTAGAAAAATTAGGATTTGATCCAGTTCCAAAATATAATGAAAAAAGATCTGATATTGTTCAAACAATTATATTTAACAATGAAGAAAAGTTAATAAAATATGTTCAAGGAATCCAAAAGGGGTCTGCAATAGATTCTGAATCTTTGCCTATGCCTTGGGATATGCCAGGATATAAAGATAAAGTTATAATGGCAAGTGGTAGTTTCACACAGGGATCATCTATTGAATTAAGTTGTGATGCACCAATACGTCCACCATATGTGGCTTTTATGCAAGGAGGACTTACATATGAATATGGAAAACTAGGTGTTTTAAAAGCAATTTGCGAATTAGGTTAAGGAAAGGATTATTTATATGAAAAATAGAACGATTTTGATTACTGCAGCTGTTGATACAGAAATTAATTATTTAAAAGAAAAAATAGGAGATATTAAATCTTATGAAATGTATGATTATACTGTGTTTGAAGGTAAACTTGAAAATTATCAGGTTGTTATTTTAAAAACAGGTGTTGGAATTATGAATGCTACTATTTCAACAATGCTAGCAATAAATAAATATAATCCTGAAATTATTGTAAATGAAGGAACAGCTGGTAGTCATTCATTAGATATAAAAAGAGGAGATCTTATTATTGGAAATAAAGTAGTTTATATAGGTGGATATAAAACTCCAATAAAAGGATTAAATGATGGCTCAAATTCTTTAGAATGGACAATAACCGATTTTCAACATAAAGATGATAAAGATACGACAGAATATAAAGCTGATGAAAATTTAGTAGAATTGGCTAAAGAAATAAATGATTTTAAATATGGAAAAATCCGAATTGGGATAATTGGAAGTGGAGATGTTTTCAATAAGGAAATTGACAGAATAAATTACATTCATAGCAAATTAGATACATCTTGTGAAGAAATGGAAAGTGCAGCAGTGTATAAAGTTGCACAAACACTTAATGTTCCTGTTATTGGATTTAGAATAATATCTAATAATGAGTTATTAAATGAACATTATGATGTGACATATGGAAAGTATAGTCAAGAGTTTACATATAGCTTTTTGAAAGAATATATAATGAGGAAATAATTATGAGAGTTGTGGTTATAGGTGGGGGACCTGCAGGAATGCTTGCAGCTATAAGTTCGGCAAAATGTGGCGGACAAGTTACTTTACTTGAGAAAAATAATCAATTAGGTAAGAAAATATTAATAACAGGAAAAGGTAGATGTAATATTACCAGTAGTTTGGATATTTCTGAATTTATTTCTAATGTACCCGGAAATGGAAAATTTTTATATAGTGCATTCGAGAACTTTACTAATCATGATATTATAAAAATGTTAAAACAAGAAGGTGTGTCTATAAAGGAAGAAAGAGGAAATAGAATATTTCCAGTAAGTGATAAAGCAGAAGATGTAAGAAATGCATTAGAAAAAATAGTAAAAAAATCAGGTGTAGATATAAGACTAAATTGCAAAGTTAAAGACATTCTTGTTGATAAAGAAAATAAGGTTTTAGGAGTTTTGACAGAAAAAGAAAAAATAAATGCTGATAAAGTTATATTGGCAACTGGAGGAAAAAGCTATCCACTTACTGGTTCAACTGGAGATGGATATGAAATTGCTAAAAAACTAGGACATACCATAAAAGAAGTCAGAGGTTCACTAGTTCCACTTGTTGCTGATAAATCAATATGCCAAAGACTTCAGGGATTAAGTTTAAGAAATGTAGGAATAGAGTTTTGGGATATAGAGAATCATAAAAAAATTTATGAAGATTTTGGAGAAATGTTATTTACTCATTTTGGTGTAAGTGGACCAACTATATTAAGTTCGTCTGCTCATTTACTACGATATAAAAATATTGATGGAAAAATGTTAGATGACAAGATATATTTAAAAATAGATTTAAAACCTGCATTAGCAAAAGAACAGCTAGACGCAAGAATTTTGAGAGATTTTGCTGAATTAAAAAATAAGCAATTTAAAAATTCTTTAGACAAGTTGCTTCCTAAAAAAATGATAGATGTAATTGTTGAATTATCTGGGATTAATCCTAATAAAATGGTAAATGAAATAACAAAAGAAGAAAGAACAAAATTAGTTGAATTACTAAAAAATTTTAGAATTAAAATAAATGGATTTAGAACAGTTGATGAAGCAATCGTTACAGCTGGTGGAATTAATATAAAAGAAATTAATCCTAAAACAATGGAATCAAAGTTTGTAAAAGGCCTATTTTTTGCAGGTGAAATAATTGATGTAGATGCATATACAGGAGGATTTAATCTTCAAATTGCATATTCAACTGGATATACAGCTGGACAAAATTAAGGAGAATAGAATGTTTAAAACTATTTTAGAAAATACTTCTGCTGAGGTAGTTGAGAAAAAGTCTAAGTTTATTGCTAACATATTTTATGTGGAAAATGTGGATAGAGCAGAAGAAATTCTTAGAGAATTGAGGAAAAAATATCATGATGCTAGACATAATTGTTATGCTTATAAAATAGCAAAAGATAATATCTCAAAAGCAAGTGATGATGGAGAGCCAGCTGGAACTGCTGGAATGCCAATACTTAATATTTTGAATGGAAAAAATTTATCCAATATATTAGTTGTTGTTACTAGATATTTTGGAGGGATTTTACTTGGAACAGGTGGATTAGTTAGAGCATATTCAGAAGCTACAATGAAGGCAATTGAAAACAGCGAACTAAAAAATCAAGACATAGGATTAGAAATTAAATTTTTTGCCGAATATAAGGATTTAGAAGAAATAAAATATTATATGAAAAATCGAAAAATAAAAATTACTAATATAATTTATGGTGAAAAAATAGAAATTACAGCAGAAGGTCCTGTTGAAGAAATAGAAAAAATAAAGAATGAAAAAATATCAGATAGAATTGTTATAGATAAAGTTAAATCAATTACAGAAAAATATGTGTTTGTATAATAAAATAAAAAAATATGGAAAAAATTAGAAAAAACTCGCGTATGACTCTAGAAAATTTAATTGTACAGAATTTATAATAAAAATTGTAAAAAAATTACAATTAAATTTTGAAAGGAGAAAAACGTGAAAGAAAAAATTAAAGTTCTAATAGCAGATGACAATATGGAATTTGCCACAACACTAAAAAAGTATTTTGACCAAAAAGAAAATATGGAGGTAGTAGATATTGCAAAAGATGGAAATGAAGCTTTTGAAAAGATTCTAGCAAATAAACCAGATGTAGTTTTATTGGATGTTATAATGCCTCATTTAGATGGAATTGGAGTTTTAGAAAAACTGAATGATGTACATCTAGAGAAAAGACCTTTTTGCGTTATGATCTCTGCTGTAGGACAAGATAAGGTAACTAGACAGGCAATTAATTTAGGAGCACAATATTATGTTGTAAAACCTTTTGATATTGAAGTATTAATTAAAAGAATAGAAGAACTACAAAGTTATCAACTACCAGAAAGAGTTAATAATTTTATTGTAAGAGAAACAAATTCAAGTTATATAGAAGTTACAAATGATAAAGAAGATAATTTAGAAGCTTTAGTCACAAATATTATCCATGAAATTGGAGTGCCAGCACATATAAAAGGATATCAATATTTAAGAGAAGCAATTATGATGGTTGTAGAAAATATTGATATGATTAATCAAATTACAAAACAATTATATCCTGAAATTGCTCATAAATATAAAACAACTTCAAGTAGAGTTGAAAGAGCAATAAGACATGCAATTGAAGTAGCATGGCGGAAGAGGCAAACTAGATGTGATGGAAACAATTTTCGGTTACACAGTAGACAGTAATAAAGGAAAGCCTACAAACAGCGAATTTATTGCTATGATAGCTGATAAACTTCGCTTAGAATTAAAAAGTGCATAAAAATTTATGAAATTATTAATTAAGTAAAAACCTCGACATATTTATTAAAAATAATAGATATGTGAGGTTTATTTTTATCTTATAGGAAAGTTCTCCGAATTTCCTATAAGATAAAAGCTTCGCCCAAATTGCACACAAATTTTTTAACAAAAATTTGGCACATAGAACAAAGACGCGGACTTTACAATAAATTTATATAGTATGACATATAAAAATGTCCGCTTTTGTTATATAATAGGAAAATTTCTTCGAATTTCCTATTATATAAAGGCTTCGCCCAATTTGTACACAAATTTTTTAACAAAAATTTGGCACTTAGAACAAAGACGCGGACTTTGCAATAAATTTATATAGTATGACATATAAAAATGTCCGCTTTTGTTCTCTTATAGGTATAGGAAAGTTCTCTGCATTTCCTATAAGATAAAGCATTCCATAGAAAAATTTTATAAAAGCAAATAAATAATAAAACTGTAGAATCTCTGTTTTATTATTTATCTAGACAATTACTTTTTTATTATGTTAAAATGATGACAAGATTAGGTTAAATTTGTTGAATTTTGAAAGGAGAATTTCATGACGCCACACAATAATGCCAAAAAAGAAGATATAGCAAAAGTTGTAATTATGCCAGGAGACCCATTAAGGGCAAAATATATAGCTGAAAACTTTTTAGAAAATTATAGACTTGTAAATGAAGTTAGAGGGATGTTTGCTTATACTGGAGAGTACAAAGGAAAAATGATTACAGTAATGGCTTCTGGAATGGGAATGCCAAGTATGGGAATTTATTCTTATGAGTTATATAAATTTTACGATGTAGATGCGATTATAAGAATAGGTTCATGTGGTGCTTATGAAGAAGATATTGATTTATTAGAAAATATTTTAGTAACTGGAAGCTATACCCCAGGAAATTATGCGAATAATTTTAATGGCGAAAATATTCATTTTGTTGAGGCAACAGAAGATTTAAATTTGAAAATTGAACTAACAGCAATAGAAGACAATATAAAATTAAGAAAAGCGAATATTGCTTGTACAGAATGTTTTGATCCATATATCGAAAACATAGATAACTTGTTAAATAGTTTTCCAAAAGATAAGAAGATTGTTGGAGCAGAGATGGAATCTTTTGCTTTATTTTATAATGCTAAAGTATTAAATAAAAGGGCTGCTTGTATATTGACAGTGGTTGATTCTATAAAAACTAAGAAAGCACTGTCTTCTGAAGAACGAGAAAAATCATTAAAAGAGATGATAATTGTTTCACTTGATACTGCATGTAAGTTAACATAACGGTTGCAATAATTGGATAAATATGTTATAATTTATTTGATTTTGTTTAAAAATATAGATATTTTTAAAATTATGGAGGAAAAAAATGTCTAAAAAAAGTGATGAATTAATAGCTAGAATTGAGCAAATAAATAATGAATTGGGAGAATTAGAAAGAAGAGGAAACATTGAACTAGGAGATGCAGAAGCAATAAGAAGAACAACTTTAGAAACTGAAAAATATAGATTACAAAGAGATCTTGTTCAAGAACTTCAAAGAGAAGAATCAACTATAGAAGAATTACCAATAGATGTTATAAGAAAAAATGACATAAGAGCAAGGATATCTGCTTATGAATCAGGAGGTAATGTAGAAAATGAAGCTGAAATAATAAGACTACGTGATGAGATTCTTGCAATACAAGAACAATATGGATTAAGAGATGAAAATGGTCAACTTCGTTCTGACGAAAATGGAAATATTCTTTTACAAGAAGAACAAATAAATAATGTAATGGAAAGAAGAGTTGCGATTGAAAGGCTAGCAGCTGAAAGAGAAAATAGAGAAATTACTCAAAGAGAACAAGATGTATTGCCAGTATTAAGAGAATTAGAGCAATTACAAAATGTTCCTGGAATTAATGAAGAGACTATATATACTTCAGAAGTTTATGATAGAATACAAAATTATAGAGAACAATTAGAATCGTTGAAAACAGTAAATGAAGCAAGAAGTAGAATGGAACAATTAAGAATAAGAATGATTGAAATAGTAGATGAAATCAGAGCACTTAATGATGAAAACGATCCTGATAGATCAAAAAGAATTAAATTAGAAGAGGAAAGAGATAAACTTCAACAAGAATATGCAGACTTAAATCAGGGTGATAATAGAGAAGAGAATTTGACTCCAGAGCAAGAAAGAATGATTCAAATAAGAAATGAAATGATCATAAACAGGAGAGAAAGAGAAAGTCTTAATGATGAGAATGATCAAAATAGAACGAGAAGAAATGAATTAGAAGCTCAAAGGGAACAACTTCAACAAGAATTTGATGAATTATATAAAAATGATACTACAATAAAAGATAATGAAAGAGAACAACAAAGATTATCTAATATAATAAGTGAACTAGAAGATTTATATGAACCTGGAAAAAATAAAGAAAATGATGCGGATAAAGAAAATCCTGGAAATGATAAATCAAAGACTGAAACAGAAAAAAATGATAAACCAAAAGGTGAAGCGGAAAAAGATGATAAGCCAAAAGGTGAAGCAGAAAAAGATGATAAGCCAAAAGGTGAAGCAGAAAAAGATGATAAACCAGAAGGTGAAGCAGAAAAAGATGATAAACCAGAAGGTGAAGCAGAAAAAGATGACGAACCAAAAGGTGAAGCAGAAAAAAATGATAAACCAGAAAGTGAAATAGAAAAAAATGATACTGTAGAAATTCAATTGGGATTTTTCAAAAGCTTAGCGCTAAGCGTAATTACTTTTTTAAAAGGGTTATGCAAAGAAAATGGAAGAATGGCAAATTTATTTACTAAATGGGAAAATCAGATAAAAAGTTCAGCAGTTTCATTGCCTGCTGGTTCAGGTAAAAGTGATAAATCAAGTAAAAAAGAAAAACGTTCACAGCGAGAGCAGCAAGCACAAGAAAATCCAAAAAAACCAAAAGAACATGATAAAAAAAGTATGACACCAGAGGAATATGAAAAAGCTATAACTCAAGCAGATAAAGAGTCAGGAACATCAACTGCATTGATGGCTGTGGATAATAATTGGTTAAATGATAAAGTAAATAACTCACCAGATGGCTATTGGATGAAAAGATTGATTAAAAATTTTAAAAAATCAATAGGTGCAGATATAAAATCAAAAAAATATGACGAAAAAGATTTAAAAGAAATAATGGATGAAAGAGGAATACCAGAAATTGTAGCATCTGATATAAAACATAATATTGCTTTAAATATGCTTAGAAGAAAAATAATTAAATTAGCATATGACAAAGGAATTAGTTTAACAGATAAAGATGGAAAAATGAAAAATATAGAAACTATTTCCCG
>CANQAH010000019.1 GCA_947588885.1 uncultured Clostridia bacterium | reverse complement strand
CAATTACAGTTGGACTATATTTATTTCCTGTGTCATTTTGAATTATTAAAACAGGTCTTACTCCTCCTTGTTCTGAACCAACTACTGGACTTAAATCAGCATAAAACATATCTCCTCTTTTGATTACCATAACAATCACTCCTAATAATTCTATATATCGAACTGGTAAGTTATTGAATTTTATTATTAGATATTTTTATAATATTTGAAACTTAGTATATTCTATGATAATTGTTTCATGATTGTTTACATCTTTAACTTCTATTTTTTTTATCATATTACTCTTTTTATCTATATAAAGAGTTTTATTTTCTATATATTTATTTTGGGCATTTTTTATTTTTACAAATACTATATAATTGTTTTCATCTTCAGTTAAATCTATTTGTTCACTATTTTTTAAATCACTTACAAACGAATCAAATCCAATATCATTTTTTGCTACTTCTTCGTAATTTTCAAAAACTTTTTCAACTGAAAGAGATGTATTTTTAATTATCAACCTATCTTGGTTATTTTCTATTATCAGTCCTGTTCCATCATCATTGATAATTTCCTGTGATTGACAATTCCCTTCTTTATGCTGTTTAACATTATATGTATTTGAATTTTTATTACTAATAATTGTTACATTTGCTTCTGACTCATAATTTTGAATTTTTAAAATAAAATCATTTATCTCACCTATATTTTCGATATTCTTATTATTGCCAGTAGCAAAAAATTTATAACTTAAAATACAAAAAAATAAACATAAAAAAATCACACATATAATAAAAATTTTCTTTTTCATTTAAAGCCATCCTCTCAAAAAAATCTTATTAATATGTATGATTTAATTTTCAAATTTATGTAATTACAAATTATCTATTTAATAGCAAAATTTTGCTATTTTAATATATTATCCGGTTTTGCTGGAAATTTCTTTACGCATTTTTAGCATAATTTTTTTCTCAAGCCTTGAAATATAACTTTGTGATATTCCAAGCATATCAGCCACTTCTTTCTGTGTCTTTTCTTTATATCCTGCCATTCCAAAACGCAAATTCATAATATATTTTTCTTTGTCAGTAAGTTTAGAAATTGCAAGTTTTAAAAGTTTATAATCAACCTCTTCTTCTAAGTTCTTATAAATTACATCTTCATCTGTTCCAAGAATATCTGATAATAGTAATTCATTTCCATCTCTATCTTGATTAAGTGGTTCATCTATTGAAACCTCGCCTTTAATTCTATTACTTCTTCTCAAATACATTAAGATTTCATTCTCTATACATCTAGAAGCATATGTAGCTAATTTTATATTTTTGTTAACATTAAAAGTGTTAATAGCTTTCATAAGTCCAATTGTTCCTATAGAAATCAAGTCCTCTAAATCAACTCCTGTATTTTCAAATTTTTTAGCTATATAAACAACTAATCTTAAATTTCTTTCAACTAAAACTTTTTTTGAATTTCCATCCTCGTCATCAATTTTGGATAACATTTCTGTTTCTTCTTCCGGACTAAGCGGTGGTGGCAATGTTTGACTTCCATTAATATAAAAAATTGGCAATTTTTCCAAATCACTTTTAGTAAATTTTTTAAATAAATTTTTTAAAATTTCAAGTATATTCATATTCCTTCTTATCCTTTCCGAGGCACAAATTTAATTGAAAAAATTCGTTTATATCACAAACTTATTTTTCAAACTATACCTTCTATTTCTAATCCAAAAATTCCGGAATATAAATTATTTTCACTTAGTTTATCATCACATATGCCAACAACTATATCTTTAAGAACTTTTCTTTCATTACCTTCAAAAATAATATAATCAGGTTTAAATCCAATTAAATGTCCATTTTTATTACCTATACTTTTATATGGAACAATAAACATTCCAATAGGTAAAGCAACTTTTCCGCTTAAGAATATCATTAAAATTATCTATTACTTTTCCACTTACAAGACCTTTTAGAATATTTTTTTCCACAATAATAACAGGTTTATCTGTGTATGGTTCTTTTAGAAAATTACCTGTATCAAATAAAACTTTTATTTCTTTTTCTATACCTTTCAAACTAATAATTGCTTTTCTTAAAATATTTTTTTTATTTTTCTTTAGTAAAAAAATTACAATAATACTTCCAATTATTGCACTTAGTAGAATTCCATATATGCTAAATTTTCCAAGCAAAATTCCATTTAAAATATTAATTTTTCCATTATTCACTAAATTAACAATAGCAAAAGAAACACCACCAAAAACAAAATTAATTCCATAAAATAAAATAGTTTCTTTTATTAGTAGTTTTAACGAATAAGGATTAAAAGCAATTTTGACTAAAATAATAGTAAACACTATCTGTATTAATGAAATTACAGGAAAAATCAAACTTAAAATATAAAAAATGCTACCCAAGATACCTGCTACAATTTTTCTAAATTTTTTTCCAGTTAAATTAAGTACAATAGCTTCTACGAAAATAATTGCCAAATTCATAATTAAATTTTCTACAAAAATAGCATCAATATAAATAGTCATGCTAATTATTCTCCTTAAAAACTAATGCAAAATATAATTATTCCTTCCTATTTAGATTAAAATAATTATATTTAAACAAGTTTGAAAAACATGTCATATCTTATTGTAGAAAAAAAGAAATAATCTACATCAAGTAAATTATTTCTTCTAATTTTTCAATCTATATATTTTCTTTGACAATAATGGATATATTATTTCATATTTTTATTTTTTCTTAAGAAAGTTGGTATATCTAAGTCATTGCTGTTATTTGGCTCAGATGAAATAGTAGGAGGATTCATCTTTTTATCCCAAGCATTCTTTACTATATCAGTTGCCTTTTGAGCTTTCTCATCTTCATTTTCAAAACCTGTAGCAATAACAGTAATTTGAATTTCGTCTCCCATTGAGTCATCTGTAACAGAACCAAATATAATATTAGCTTCTGGATCAGCACTGCGTTGAACAAGTTCAGCAGCTGTATTTGCTTCATGTAATCCAACGTCACTTCCACCAGTAATATTTATGATAACACCTCTAGCACCTTCAATTGATGTTTCAAGTAAAGGACTTTGTATAGCTTGTTTTGCAGCATCTTCTGCTCTGTTTTCTCCAGAAGCAATACCAATACCCATATGAGCCATTCCTCTATCTAACATTATGGTTTTAACATCAGCAAAATCTAGGTTAATTAATCCAGGTACAGCAATTAAATCTGAAATACCTTGAACACCTTGTCTTAATATATCATCAGCCATTCTAAAGGCTTCAATTATTGATGTTTTTCTATCTATAACTTGTAATAATTTATCATTTGGAATTACAACTAAAGTATCAACTTTTCCTTTTAAGCTTTCAATTCCTCTCTCTGCTTGAGCTTGTCTTTTCTTACCTTCAAAAGTAAATGGTTTCGTAACAACACCTATTGTTAATATTCCCATTTCTTTAGCTGTTCCAGCTACTATTGGTGCAGCACCTGTTCCTGTTCCGCCACCCATACCAGCAGTAACAAATACCATATCAGCTCCACGTAAAGCTTCAGCAATTTCTGTGCGACTTTCTTCAGCTGCTTGACTTCCTATATCAGGATTTGCACCTGCACCAAGTCCTCTTGTAAGCTTTTCACCTATTTGGATTTTCGTTGATGCTTTTGACATTTGAAGTGCTTGTCTATCTGTGTTAACAGATAAAAATTCTACATTCTTTATTCCAGCTTCAATCATTCTATTTACTGCGTTATTTCCAGCTCCGCCAACGCCTATTACTTTAATTGTTGCTGTTCCGTCCATCATGTAATTGTTATCATCGTTTTCCATTATCATACGGTAACTCCTCCTTCAAATAAATATATAGTTATTTTCAGATAGAATTTTTTCTCTATCGATATTAAAATTAAAAACTTTTTTATTTTCTTTTATGAATAAAAGAAATCTCTAACTTTTCCAAGAATAGTCTTTACTAATGACTTTTCTGAATTTGTATCTATTGTACTTGAAACTCTTTTTACAAAAGGTTTTGAAGCAATATATCTAATAAGTGCATAACTTGTTCTATAAGTTGGCTTTATTGTTGTTAATAATCTTGCAGAAGCAAATTTAACAGGAGTATTTAAAATAATTTTTCCAGCCATATCACTTTTATTTATATTTGTAATTCCTTCTCCAGTTAAAATTACATTATTAATATCATTTTTCAATCCTTGTGCTGTTATTTCTTTATTAATTAATGAAAATATTTCTTCAATTCTAGCTTCTATAATTTCTATAAGTTCAGAACTTTTTATTGTTTTATTTCTTGTATCAGCACCATTATATGTATTTAAAATAATATTCGTATCATTATCAATAAAAGATTTCAAAGCTAATCCATATTGGCGTTTTAACTTATCAGCCTCTTCCTTTGAAATATTTAATACATAAGCTATATCGCTCGTAACATTGTCTCCACCAAGTGAAAGTGTATTTGTATATAAAAATGAATTTCCATTAAATACACCTATCTCAGTATTTCCTCCACCAACATCAAGAATCATTATATTATCATTTAATTCATTAGTATCTAAAATTAAATTTCTTTCTGCAAGTGTAACTGGAACAATTCCATCTATCTCAATATCAGATTTTTTACAAATATTAGTGATCCTTTTTAAGTAATTTTTGTCAGCTAAAATTAATTGTGCCATCAATGTAAAACTAGAACTATACTTTCCTACTGGATCATCAACAATTTTACCATCTTCTAAAATAAATTTGTCTGGAAGAATATCTATTAATTCACAATCTTCAGGTATTTCAATTTCTTTTACAGAATTCAATGCAGAAATTACATCTTTTGCCGAAATACTTTCAAATTTTTCCCTAGTTTCTTTTACAACACTGTTTTGAACTATAGTAACATATTTTCCTGAAATAGTAATATATGCAGATGATATTCTAAAATTGGCAATTTCTTCTGCTTCATTCAATGTTCTTGAAATAGCATTTGAGATAGCGTCATCATCGATAATTTGTCCTTTATTGATCCCATTACATTTACATGTTGTGTTACAAATTATCTCAATTTGTTTGAAATTATTAACTTCGCCAACGACAGTGCTAACCTTGGAAGTACCTATATCAATTCCAACAATTATATCTCCTATTGCCAAGATAATTCCTCCATTTTTCAACATCTTTTAAATATGTCTAAGAATATTACATTTCTGTAAAAAAGTCAATAGAAGGCGTCATGCTTCTGTAATCCTTTTGTAATTCGTTTGTAATATATTTTTTATAAATCGTTATAAATATATAACAATTTTTTTTAAAAATCAACAAAAAATAACATAAAAAGTCATATTTTTTTAATTTTTAATAGCATAATTAGATGTTGAAACAATTTATGTAAAACTAGTTTCTAAGTTAGCTAGTTTTCACTGAAAAAAGTCTCCAATTTTTTCTTAACATCCTCTATATTTTCCAATAAATTTATTTCATTCTTTAGACTACTTGCATTTTTCATTCCTTTTACATACCATGCAACATGTTTGCGCATTTCTCTAACAGCTGTATATTCTCCTTTTTCATGTAAAAGCATATCATAATGTTTTAAAATTGTAGATAACATTTCTTGTTTAGTTGGTAAGATAAATTTTCTTTCCTCTAAATAAGAAATAATTTCATTAAAAATCCATGGATTACCAAGTGTTGCTCTTCCTATCATTATTCCATCAACTCCAGTTTTCTCAAACATTTCTTGAGCTGATTTTCCGTTAACAACATCTCCATTTCCTATAACAGGAATAGAAACATTTTCTTTTACTTTTTTTATAATATCCCAATCTGCCTTTCCTGTATAAAACTGGTCTCTAGTTCTTCCATGAACTATAATTGCAGAAGCACCCGCCTTTTCAATAATTTTAGCTGCTTCTACCGCTACAACATTATTGTCATCCCATCCTTTTCTTATTTTTACAGTAACAGGCACTTTACTATTTTCTACAACATTTTCAACAATAC
Organism: uncultured Clostridia bacterium; assembly: GCA_947588885.1. GTDB lineage: Bacteria > Bacillota > Clostridia > TANB77 > CAG-508 > UMGS1994. Next base: position 21,461 of record CANQAH010000019.1, on the reverse strand, counting down.
TTTGTACTAATTTCAAATCAAGTAATATTTTGCTACCATCTCCATTTTTCACAACTTTAGGAGCTGGACATCCCATATTAATATCAATAATATCTGCCTTATCGTTTAAAAAATTGGCAGCTTTACCCATTATATCTGGTTCACTACCAAAAATCTGCATTGATATTGGTCTTTTTTCTCCATCTGTATTAAGCATTTTCAGTGTCTTTTCATCTTGATAATAAATAGCCTTACTACTAACCATTTCACATTCAACAAGACCTGCTCCACATTCTTTACATATTTTTCTAAAAGCTAAATCAGTTACACCAGCCATTGGAGCAAGTAAAATATTATTATCTAATTCTACATTTCCGATATTTAATTTATGTACAAACATATAAAATTTCCTTTTACTTTAACTTTCCATTCCGTCACCAGGCTAAAAAATTTAATTATACTTTTATAATACCAATTATTTAATATTTCCCGTCACCAGGTTGGAAAAAGAATTAGTATATTGCAAGGCAAAATTAAGTTTTGAACACCGGAGTGTACGTGTGTACATGAGGATTTCAAAACTTAATTTTAACGCAGCAAGATGCTGATTATTTTTTCAACGCCTACTCAACAAATATAGCCTTCTGACGACGCGCACTAACATTAAGCACCAACCCAATTGCAATAAAATTAGCAAGCAAAGCACTTCCACCATAACTAACAAAAGGCAATGGAACACCAGTAATAGGTAAAATTCCAATCGTCATACCAATATTTTGAAGCATGTGAAAACACAAAATTCCGGCTATGCCTATTGCAATACAAGATCCAACATTATCCTTTGCCGTTTTAGCCACAAAAACTATTCTTGTAATCAATACAACATATAAAATAACAATTGCAGCTGCAGTGACAAATCCCATTTCTTCTCCTATTGCAGAAAAAATAAAATCTGTTGTTTTAGGATGTAAATATCCCAATTGAGTTTGATTTCCTTGAAGATAGCCTATTCCAAATATTTGACCAGCACCAATGGCAAGTTTTGATTGCATTATATTATAACCTGCACCTCTAGGGTCTTTTTCTGGATGTAAAAAAACATCTATTCTTGCAAGAGCATGTGCAGGTAAATGCATATATACAACTGGTGCAATTATCACAACTAAAATAATTGCTGCAAAAATATATCTCTTATTAATACCAGATGTAAAAATTATAAATAAAGTCGCAAAAATATATGCAATAGATGTTCCTAAATCTGGCTCTTTCAAAACTAAAAGTATTGGTAAGGCAGCTACTGCTAAAATAATACCTAACTTATAAATTTTATTTATTTCTTTTCTTCCTTTTGCCTGCAATAAATTTAAAGTATAGGCCATAAATAAAATAGTTGCAATTTTACCAATTTCAGATGGTTGAAATGAAACACCACCAATAGTAAACCAACTACTTGCACCAGAAATTGGCTTAGTAAAAATAACAAGTATTAATAAAAAAATGCTTATTCCATAAGCTGCAGGTGCAATTTTTAAAATTTTATCATAGTCAATTATAACTGCCAATACGAAAAATGGTATGCTAATTGCAAACCATTTTAATTGTTTTATAAATTCAATATGATTGGTATTTTGGGTTGTAGAAAAAAGTGCAAATAAACCTACTATAAAAAGTAATACTGTGCAAACTAATACACCCCAATCCATATTTTTTAATAATTTCTTTCTCATTTAAAACCTCATCATCAGTAATTTCCTGATTAGAACAATAATCATAATTTTAAAAATTATATTGCAATATTGACTCTGTTTTAATATATCGAAATTTAAAATAAGTCTTATTACTCTGATTCTACATCTTCTGAATTTTCTTCTTTATTCTCTTCATCATCATTTTTTTCTTTTAGGCTAGCTTTTTTTGTTACCTTTTTCTTATTTTTTTTAACTTTCTTATTTTTCCCTTCCTTACTAGGTTCCTGTTTTTCTTCTTTTTCCTGTTCTTGTTCTTTTTCTTGTTCTTCTTGGGCTATTTCCTCTTTTGGTTCTTCTTTTTCTTCCTCATGTTGTTCTTCTTGTTTTTCCTCTATTTCACATTTTTCTTCTACATTTTCATCAGCTTCTTGTTTTTCTCTAAGTTTTTCACCCTTTACATCATTTTTTATATTTAAAATTGGTATGTTAGCATAAAGTGCAGGTGCACCAGTAGTTCCATCATCATTAGGTTGATTTGTCAATCTAACATCTATTTCTTTTTCATCAACATCTATATATTTTTTTATAACATCTATAATTTCTTGCTTCATCAGGTCAAGAAAATCTGCAGACACGTTTGCTCTATCTTGCATTAATACTAAATGAAGTCTTTCTTTAGCTGTATCTTTAGATGTTTCATCTGATGAATTTTCCGCTTTAAATACTTTTTTAAAAAAAGTTGAAATTCCTTCAAACATTATTTACCTCCAGTTACTATCTATTTTTTTCCGAATGCTCTTTTTATCTTTGCAAAAAAGCCAGTTTCCTTACCAGGTACACTTACATCAATATTTTCACCTAAAATTCTTCTTGAAATTTCTATATAAGATTTTCCTGAAGGTGCTTTTCTGTTAGAGATAACAGGTTCTCCTTTGTTAGTTTGAGTTATAATATACTCGTCATCAGGAACGACACCAATTAAATCAATTGATAATAAATCAACTATATCATCAACATCCATCATTTCACCTTTCTTTACCATCGTTGGGCGTAACCTGTTAACTATTAATTCTGGATTCTTTATATTTGAAGATTCTAGCAATCCTATAATTCTGTCAGCATCTCTAATCGCTGAAATTTCTGCTGTAGTGACAACAATTGCTCTATCTGCAGCAACAATAGCATTTTTAAAGCCTTGTTCTATTCCAGCTGGACAGTCTATTAATATGTATTCAAATTCCTCTTTTAATTTAGAAATTAAATCTTTCATTTGTTCTTCATTAATAGCTGTTTTATCTCTTGTTTGAGCTGCTGGAAGTAAAAACAATTCTTTAAAACGTTTATCTTTTATCAAAGCTTGTCTAACTTTACATTTTTCTTCTATTACATCAACTATGTCATATACAATTCTATTTTCTAGTCCCATAACAACGTCTAGATTTCTTAAACCTATATCTGTATCTACTAAAGCAACTTTTTTTCCGGCCAAAGCAAGTGCAGAACCTAAGTTTGCAGTTGTTGTTGTTTTTCCAACTCCACCTTTACCAGATGTTATTACTATAACTTCTCCCATAAAATCCTCCTTGATTAAAAGCGATAACTCGTATTTGCTTTTACTTTATATATCTTATATTTTTTTATATGAAAAGTCAATGCAAATTGTAATATTTTTGTAATATTGCGGTTTCAGAATAGACACAATCACTGTTTCCGCAAGATGTTCAAATTTCTAGTAATTTTTTCTGCTCGCACTTAATGAAATTTTTTCCTATTTGATAATTTTGCAGAATTCATCTTGTTATATTTTCTCTTTTCTTATATAATAGCAATTGTAAGATGTAATTTACTAAATTTCAAGTAAGGAGGTATCTCATGCGAAGAAAGAAAAAATTGATTCTAAACATATTAGGAATCGCTGCTATTTTTCTTATTGCCGTAGCAATAATTGCTTTTTTTGTGCCTAGAAAAAATATTAAAACAGCAGATACTAAAGACAAAAATAGTGAATATACTTCTGTAGATAATATTGTAGCAGCTGAAAAAGCAGATGTAATATTACCAGATACAATATATTCAGAATCTAATAATACTTCATCAGAAGATTCTAACAATACAAATAAAACATTTGAACCTCTAGTTGAAGATTATCCCGCTAGATATTTAATAACATTAAATCCACAAGGGAATACAGATGTAAAAGTTCTTATAGGACCTGATTCAGAATCATTATTGAATAATAATTCTAAAGTTCAAATTTCTTCTGAATATCCTATAAATAACATTCCTGAAAACATCAAATCTGACTATACATTTAAAGTTGATGGATATGACTATCCTATTCTTCTATTACTTGGCGAGTCTGGCAAACTTTATTATGTAGATATTGAAAAAGCATATAAAACCGGAAACTTTGAAATAGATGGTTACATTGAAAATATTCCTGAAGCAGATCGTGTATATGCAACAACTACTACAGAAAACGGTAATAAACGCCTTTCAGCAGTAATAGTATGTACAGATGGAAGTGGATATGAATTTAATCTTAATATGATAGGAAGATAAGAAAAATAATTTTTTTATATAAAAGGAGGAATACTACATATGCAAAACTTAATTGAAATAAGATGGCATGGTAGAGGTGGTCAAGGTGCAAAAACAGCTTCTCTTCTACTTGCAGACGCAGCATTCAACACAGGAAAATATATTCAAGGATTTCCTGAATATGGTCCAGAAAGAATGGGTGCACCAATAACAGCTTATAACAGAATCAGTACAGAACCTATTACTATTCATAGTAATATTTATGAACCAGATTATGTTGTAGTTGTTGATGATACTCTTCTTGAAGTTGTTGATGTCGCAAGTGGTTTAAAATCAACAGGAGCAATAGTTATTAATACAACAAAAGACAATGATTATTTAAAAGAAATATTAAAAAATTACAATGGATCAATTTACAAAATTGATGCAAGAAAAATTTCTATAGAAGCTTTAGGAAAATATTTTCCTAACACTCCAATGCTTGCAGCAATTGTAAAAGTATCAGGAATTATGACAGATGAAGAATTTCTAAATGACATGGTAGGATCTTTTAAGCACAAATTTGCTAAAAAGCCTGAAGTTATTGAAGGAAATATGAAGGCATTAGAAATGGCTTTAAAAGAAGTAGAAAAAGTTAAATAGAAAGGAAGATTATTATGACTGAGAATAAAATTAATCCAAAAACTCCTTATCAAGATCTAACAATAGGTGGAAACATCTATGATGCTGGAAATGCTAAGGAATTTAAAACAGGTGACTGGCGTAGTCAAAAACCTATCTGGATAGAAGAAAAATGTAAACAATGTGGTTTATGTTGGCCAGTATGTCCAGATGACGCAATACCAGTTACTAAAGAAAAGAAAAGAACTAATTTTAATTATGATGCTTGCAAAGGATGCATGGTTTGTGCAAAAGTATGTCCTTTCAAAGCAATTGAAAAGGAGGTTTAAATATGGGAATTCGTGAAAGATTAAGTGGTAATGAAGCTGTAGCTACAGCCATGAAACAAATTAATCCAGACGTAGTTGCTGCCTTCCCTATTACACCATCAACAGAAATACCACAATATTTCTCTACTTTTGTAAATAATGGACAAGTAGATACAAACTTCGTTGCAGTTGAAAGTGAACATAGTGCAATGAGTGCTTGCATAGGTTCAGAAGCAGCTGGAGCAAGAACAATGACAGCTACATCAGCAAATGGATTATCTCTAATGTGGGAAATGATCTATATTGCATCTAGCTTAAGACTTCCAATAGTTCTATCTCTTGTAAATAGAGCTGTATCAGGTCCTTTAAATATTCATAATGATCATTCAGATGCAATGGGAGCTAGAGATAGCGGATGGATTCAGTTATTTTCAGAAAACAATCAAGAAGCTTATGATAATACAATTATGGCAAACAGAATAGCAGAACATAAAGATGTTTTACTACCATTAATGGTATGCCAAGATGGATTTATTACTTCACACTCAATTGAAAATATAGAATTAATTGAAGACGAAAAAGTAAAAGAATTTGTTGGAAAATATACTCCAGAACATCATTTATTAGATGATAAAAATCCAATGGCAATTGGACCATTAGATTTGCAAAGTTACCTATTTGAACATAAAGCTCAACAAGCAATAGCAATGAAAAATGCAAAAAAAGTAATCTTAGAAGTTTCAAAAGAATTTGAAAAAATGACTGGTAGAAAATATGGATTATTTGAAGAATACAAATTAGACGATGCAGAATATGTAATAGTTTGTATGAACTCTACTGCAGGAACTGTAAAACAAACAGTTAATGAATTAAGAGAAAAAGGAATAAAAGCCGGATTACTTAAAGTTAGAGTATTCAGACCTTTCCCAGGTGAAGAAATCGCACAAGCATTATCAAAAGCTAAAGTTGTAGCAATACTTGATAAAGCAGATTCTTTAAATGGTCAAGGTGGAGCTTTATACGAAGATGTAGTTTCTGGAATGTATAATGAAAAATTATCTATCCCTGCAGTAAACTACGTTTATGGGATTGGTGGTAGAGATACAACTGTAAAAGATATCCAAACAGTATATGAAGACATGATAGAAATTGATAAAGATGGCAAATTAGAAAATCCTTACAGATATTTAGGTTTAAGGGGGGATAAATAATGGCATATAATTTACAAGAAGTTATAGTAAATAAACCTTCAAGATTAACATCAGGACATAGAATGTGCGCTGGATGTGGTGCACCAGCAGTTGCTAGAATGGTTTTAAGAGCACTAAAACCAGAAGATCATGCAGTAATTGCAAATGCAACTGGTTGTATGGAAGTTTCTACTTTCATTTATCCATACACAGCATGGACAGATTCTTTTATTCATACAGCATTCGAGTGTGCAGGAGCAACTCTTTCAGGAGCAGAAGCTGCTTATCAATCAATGAAAGCACAAGGTAAATTACCAGAAGGAAAAGAGACAAAATTCATCGCATTTGGTGGTGATGGTGGAACTTATGATATAGGTTTACAATCACTTTCAGGAGCTATGGAAAGAGGTCATGATATGGTATATGTATGCTATGATAACGGAGCATACATGAATACAGGTATTCAACGTTCATCAGCAACACCAAAATTTGCTGATACAACAACATCACCAGCTGGAACAGTTATTCCTGGTAAAATGCAAAATAGAAAAGATTTATCAAAAATAATGGTTGGTCATCATATTCCTTATGTTGGTCAAACATTAGCAATGACAAACTTTAAAGATTTATATGAAAAAGCTGAAAAAGCAATTTATACAGAAGGACCAGCATTCTTAAATGTTATGGCACCATGTCCTAGAGGATGGGGATATAACACAGAAGATTTAATGGTAATAAATAAACTTGCTGCAGATACATGCTACTGGCCTTTATATGAAGTTGTTGATGGAAAATATCACATCACATATAAACCAGCTAAAAAGCTTCCTGTAGAAGAATTCTTAAAACCACAAAAAAGATTTAAACACATGTTTAAACCTGGAAATGAGTGGATGATTAAAGAATTCCAAGAAGAAGTTGATAGACGTTGGCAAGAATTATTAGATCTAGAAGAAATGACAAATAAAGAATAAGAACAATAGCGGACATTTTTATATGTTTTACTATATAAATTTACTGTAAAGTCCGCGTCTTTGTTCTATGCGCCAAATTTTTGTTAAAAAATTTGTGTGCAATTTGGGCAAAGCCTTTATCTAATAGGAAAGTGCTCCGCATTTCCTATTAGATAACAATAGCGGACAATATATAATCTGCAAAAGACAAATTATCCTGAATTGTCCGCGTCTTTGTTCTATGTGCCAAATTTTTGTTAAAAAATTTGTGTGCAATTTGGGTAAAACCTTTATACAATAGTAAATGCGGAGCATTTCCTATTAGATAAAAAACCTTCTTTGTTAAGTAATATAACAAAGAAGGTTTTTTTAACTTTTAGTTATATCATTATTTTTTTCAGATACCATTCTATCCATTTTTTCAACAGTAGGAACATTTACAAAAAACAAAGCATCTAAATCAAGTTCTTGCTCAATTAAATTATTTTCAACTTGACACATATCATATAAGTTGCCATTCATATAAGGTCTTCTTTCAACTTGTCTATCTAATTTTCCATTTTTATAATAATTATCTTTTTTATACTCAATTTTATCTCTATCGATTAATATTGCTGTTCTTTCATTTTTAGAAGCTGTTGCCTTATATAAATCGCTTAACTTATTCCTTAAGTTTTCTCTCATATCTTCTGGAAATTCTTCCGTTGATTTTTTCACAAACTCCATTGCAGCATCATAATCACCATTTATAAAATTTCCACCAAATAAAAAAGATAAAGTTTCTGGAGTATGAAACATATAATATCCTGTTGTAACGCTACCTGAACAAATTCCTTTTTTTATTCCAAAACCAGTTGTAAACACATATTCAGAATTAGGATTAGCACTTCTCATTGCATTTAGTAAATCAGAAATATCATTTTTAGTATACAAACTATTCATTTTTCCATCACTTTTTATTTTTTCAGCAATTGCAGGTGTAGTAAAATGAACAGCTACACCATGTTTTAAGCATTCCGCAATTTCTTCTTCAGTTAAATCAGTCAATGCAGACATATGCCACACCGTAGAAAAAACATCCGGAATTTCCTCTAATTTATCTCTATCATTCATCACTTTGTTTAAAAATTTTTCACACAATTCTTCATCTGGAGAAATTTGATTAAATAACAATATCATATTGAATAATCTAGCTAAATATTTTTCTTTTTGTTCAGTAGATAAATCAGAAGTATCACTTTTATACTTTTCTTTAACAAACTCCGAATTCATCATTCTTGATATTTTTAATCCAATAATATTTTTATTCACAATTATTCCTTTCTATTTGCAATTTCTTCTAAAATATATTCTTTACTCATATTTTTTATATATCTATAATCATTATTTTTAAATTTAGGATTAAAATTACATATTGATTTATATTCGCAATATTCGCAAGGTGTTTTTTTTTTCATGTAATATGGTTTTATATCAATATTGCCACTAAAAATTTCCTTTGAAATTTGTGAAATAATATTTTTAGTATATTTTTGCAAATTTTCAAACTTATCTCTATCCAAAACACTTGATTTAGATTTACTAATATTTCCATCTTTGTCAAGGTAAACAGGTATCGTATCAGAATAAGAAGATGTTGTAATTGAAGAATCCATCATTTTTACGATATCTACATCAGCAACAATTAAACCTTTCATCTTAAATTGTTTATTCAACTTTTGCCTAATTTCTTCATCTGTTAAATTTTTATTTGCTTTTACAATCGTATCTATAAGATTGAAATACAAAATACCAGCAGAATCAAAATTTTTCTGTTCAGTAATCTCATCCAAATAAGTTAGCAATTGAATTTGTATACCAGCAACAACCCTATTTAAATCAATATCTTTTACAGAAGATTTATAATCAATAATTCTCACATAAGTATTGTTCTCTGTTTTGGCAATATCAACTCTATCTATTTTTCCTGTAATAATAACATTGTTTCCATTTTCAACTTCTATTTTCATTGGTTTTAATTCAGATTTTTCACTAAATTCTATCTCATGTCCATATAATTCAAATTTGCTATTTTTTAATTGTTCAATAATGTATTCAATAGATTGATAAACAACTTTTTTTAACCTATTTGTAAGAGCAATAAATTTTGGAGAACTTGAAAAAATATAATTTTTACTTATTCCTAATTTTTCATTTATTATATCGCTAACTATTTTTCTTAATTGTTCTACAGTTATAGTCTTTATATTTATTTCTTCATCTTCAATCTTAGAAAATACTTTATCAATTACTTCATGCATAAAATTTCCAGTATCTAATGATCTAATTTTCAGTTCTTCCTGCTCCTTTAATTTCAAACCATATTTCAAATGGAAAGAAAATGGACAACTTCTATATTGTTCAAGTCTAGAAACACTAGCACGTAAAGTTTTTCCGTACATTTTTTCAATATTTTTAGCCGAAATTTTATCAGGTAAATTATTAAATTTAGCACCTTCTAAAATTTTTTTCATTCTCTGAGTTTCATTCTTTTTATACCATAAAATAATTTGTTTCCACTCTTCTTCAATTTCTTGCTCATCAATAAATTCCTTATACATGTCAATTGCAGTATCAAGAGTTGCTTTTCTCGTTGTAATCATTCTTCTTTCACTTATTACATCACTATCTTCAGATAAGTTCGGAAAAACTTTTTTTATTTGAGTAATTAAAATTGATGGTCTCAGTGATTTTGATTCTTTATCAGTAACTGTATATGATAAAAACAGCTTTTCTTCTGGCATAGTTAGAACTCTATAAATATTAAATTGATTTTCATAAAGCAGTTCTACTGAATTTTTAGCAATTTCAACACCGTTTTCCTTAAGAGTATCTCTATCTTTGTCATTAAAAAATCCTTCATCTTTTAAAATAGTTGGAATTGTTCCATCATTGATTCCCATTAAAAATAAGATCTTAATTTCTTTTGCCTTTGAACGATCAACATCACCAAATAAAACTTGGTCAAATGATGTAGGAATTCTACCAAATTCAGATTTTGAAATTCCTATTTGCAAAATTTTATTATATTTGTCAAAAGATATTTTTTCATCTCCAAAAATCATATAAATTTCATCAAGTACATCAAAAAATATTTGAACACCTGCTCTATATTCTTCTGCAACTTCAATATTTCCATTTTTCTCGAATTCATCTGCTTTATCTAAAATATTTTTTTGAATATTATTTTCTCTTATAAATTCATATAATTCTAAAGTTATTTCTTTAGCTGTTTTCTTTCCACTAAAATTATTTTTAAATTCTAATATTGGAGAAATAATTCTTTTTCGTAATTCATTTAATCTATCTTGTACATCATTTTTTTCTTCAAAGCTAAAATCACCTTTGTACCATGCGCTCCCCTTTATTCCCCATTTATTAACAAAATTCTCAAGTAAATACATATCTTCATCATAACATAATACACCAGATTTTATATAAGAAAACATTGATTCATATGAAAAATTATTCGTAATAACATTTAATAATGAAACCATAAATTTCATTAAAATATTATTATTGACATCCTTCTTTTCATCTATAAAAACAGGTATACTATATTTTTCAAAAATAGCTTTTATATCAGCAGAATATCTTTCCATATCTGCCGAAATCACTGCAATATCCTTATATTTATATCCATAATCTCTAACTAATTCTAATATTTTACTTGCAACATATTCTCCCTCAGAATATGGATTCTTAGCAATAAATAAAGAAATATTTTTTGTTTTTTCATCATACTTATTTCTATTAGAATACAAGTTTTCCTCAAGCATTTTTAATTCTGTATTCTTGAATTTTTTTGCATCATCTAAAAAAACTTTTGTCACAAAGCAACCATTTCTTTTAGCTATTTCTAATAATTTTTCTGCAGTAATTTCATTAAAATAAAAAATACTTTCATCAATGTTATCCACTTTTTCTAAAGAATCTGTGCAAATCGTAACAGTCAATTCCTTGACCAATGTACATAATTTTTCTATAATCTTATATTCATTTGGTGTAAAACCTGCAAACTCATCAATATAAATAATCGCATCATTAAAAAAAGAAACTTCTTCAATGTGTTCTGCTAATAAGTCTAAAGCATCTGATTCATCAATATAATTTTCTGATATTTTTTCTTGATATTTTTCAAAAATTTTTTTAGCATCCTCAAGCTTCAAATTTAAATACTGATTATTTTCAGATATTACATTTATTCCATCTTGAATAATTTCAGAATTAATATTATGCTTCTTGAATTCAGTAATCATATTTAAAACTAATTCCAAATTTTTGTCTGAACTCTTTAAAAAATTAGTTTCATTTTTTAATTCTTCAATAACATCATAAATTATCATACTTTTACCTACTTTAGATAAATGAGTTTGATAATTTCCTATTACTTCTGAAATTACTCTATCTGCCATTCTGCTTAAAGTTAAAACTTCTGCATTAATGCTACTTTTTCCATCAACAACATTTAATAAATTATTTTCAGCAGAAAAAGAAAACTGTTCAGGAACAATAATATAAATCTTATTATTTCCTTTTATTTTTTCTTTTATTTCTTCATATATATATGTGGTTTTCCCTGCTCCACTTTTTCCATAAACGATCTTAAATTCCATATTTTACTTATCCCATTCTCGTTCAATAGTATCATATATTAGTCATAATTGCTATACAACATCAGCGCTTTTTATAATTTAAAAATTTCTATTATAACAATTTATATATAAGTAAGAAAGTTTAAAATGAAGTGAACCCAAATTGTTAGACAAAAAAGTTTAACAAGGAGGGTTCACTTCAAAAATCTATTCTTTTTACATTGGAATAACTAATTTTCCAATTTTATTTTTTATATACTTTTCTAACTTATTCATAAATACTTCTGGTTCTATTTCTTTTTTTGCAACCATATCTAACCCTTTTTCCCAACTAGCTGTAAGTTCCGGATTTAACATATCTGGCATAGAAGCAACCACTACATCATAAATAGCTTCCCCTTTTTCTGTTGGTGTAATAATTTGCGTTTTTGCATTTATAGCAATATAACCTATTCTTTCAAGTTTTTTCATAATTTCTGCACGAGTTGCACTTGTTCCAATTCCAGCTCCTTTTATTTGCTCTCTTAATTCTTCGTCTTCTATAAGCTTTCCTGCATTTTCCATAGCTAATATCATTGAACCAGAATTATATCTAGATGGTGGTGAAGTTTCAGCTTCTTTTGTTTCTAGCAGATTAACTTTTAATTTTTGACCTTTTTTCAAATCAGAAGATATTTTTATATCATCTTCTTTTTCATCACTTTCGCCTTTTAAAACATCTAAATATCCTCTTTTAATACATACCTTTTCATTTGCAAAAAATTTTTCATTTTCAATTTTAATTGTCACTGCAAGTTTATTAAATTCTGCAGGTGGATAAAATATACTCAAAAATCTTTTTACAATTAAAATATATACATTCTTTTTAAGTTCTGTTAATTTATCATAATTTTCAAAGCCTTGCCCTGTTGGAATTATAGCATAGTGATCAGTTATTTTAGAATCATTTACATACTTTGTTTTAATAAGATCTGTTGCATACTTTTCTTCAGACATTTTCTTTAAAATATTTTGAACTTCATCATTTTTAAAACCTTTTGCAATACCATTTAAATTTTTAGTAATAACTTTAGCAATAGCTGTAGATAATACTCTTGCATCAGTTCTAGGGTATGTCACTAATTTTTTCTCATATAATTCTTGAATAATCTCTAATGTTTCATCTGGTTTTATTTTAAATCGTTTTGTACATTCATTTTGAACTTCAGCTAAATTAAATAATAGCGGTGGATTCTCCTTTCAATTACCGCTTCTTTGCCATTCAATTTTTCTATAAACTTTTTAGCATTTTCTTCTTTCTTAAAACCTGTTTCATTATATAATTCTGGTGATTCAAAATATTCTGATCCCTCTTGCGACTTCCATTCAGCTTTAAAAGAATTCTCTTCCCCAAAATCTCCAGATATTTTATAAAATTTAGTCTTTTTAAATTCTCGTATTTCTCTTTCCCTTGATACAACCATTCCAAGTACACAAGTCATAACTCTTCCAATTGAAATTGATACACGATCTTCACTAATTTTTTGAGCAACCCTTCTACCAAAAATTATTGAAAGTAATCTTGAAAAATTTATTCCAATTAAGTAATCCTCTTTTGCTCTCAAATAAGCTGAATCTGATAAACTATCATATTCAGACAATGGTTTTGCATCTTTTATTCCCTTTAAAATTTCTTCCTCTGTTTGTGAATCAATCCAAACACGTTTCATTTCAGCGTTTGGATTTGGATTTGCCATCATAAAAACAAGTCTCTGGATATATTCACCTTCTCTTCCAGAGTCACCAGCATTATAAATTTCAGATATATCCTCACGCTGCATTAATTCTTTTATGATATTAAACTGATTTTCTACTTGAGGAATTATTTCATATTTCCATTCCTTAGGAATAAATGGCAATGTATCTAGTCTCCATTTTTTCAAATTCTCATCATATTTTTCAGGATAAGACATTGTAACTAAATGACCAACACACCATGTAATAATCCATTCATCTGACTCTAAATATCCATTTTTTCTTGTAGTATTTATTTTTAATGCCTTTGCAAACTCCATTGCAACACTTGGCTTTTCTGTTATCAATAATTTCTTGGCCATTAACCAACATCCTCATTTCTTCAAGCTCTAATACAAAAAGCATTATATATTAAACATAAAAAAAAGACAACCTATTAAAAAATAGATTGTCCATATATATTTTTTATTTTCCTATATTTTTATATCCTACAAATGAAGTAATTCCTAATACAAGAATAACTGCTATTAAAGGAATTATATAACTTTCTGTTCCAGTATATGGCATGTCTGATTCTTTTTTAGTTGTATTTCCTGTAGTATTTTGTACCATATTTGAAACTTGATTTTGTGAAGGAGAAGATGTTGGTGTACTTGATTGTGAAGGTTGAGAACTTGGTTGAGAAGTTGGTTGTGAACTTGGTTGTGTACTTGGTATAGCTGTTGCAGAACTAGCTATTGTTACATTTGTAACTATATCAGTAATTTTAACTTTTTCAGTTATACTAGCATTTCCAGCAGCAACTGAAACAGCAGATACTGTAGCTGTTGAATTACTTGTATTACTATTTACTTTAAACTTGAATGTAGCAATTTCACAATCTGTACTTACAGAATCAGATCTATCTATTTCAAATTTTAAAGTATCCTCATCAAATTCTATTGCCCATCCTTCTGCAGCTTTTATATCATTTTTAGTAATAGATAAAACATCTGAATCATATTTTAGTGTTCCTTCAACTGCACTAATACCACTTTGAACATTAATTGATGATAGTTTTAATGTTACTGTAAATTCTCCACCTTTTGCAATTCTCGTTGTACTTGGTGTTAACGTTGCAGAAAAAGAATCAGCTGCAAAAACATTTGTTGCAAGTACGCTCATTAGTGAAATAATCATTAATAAAACTAATACAATCTTCTTACTTTTCATTTATAAATCTCCTTTAACTTCTTTTATTATAACCTCTTTTGGGTTTTACGTCAACCCCTTATTACTATTGAACGCACAATTTTCGCATTCTTGCTACGTCAAGAACATCAACTTGGCTATCAAAACTTAAATCCGCAGCATATAAATTTGCCCCTGAAAGAATAAATCCCTTTCTTCCTACAACATGAGCACGCATCCTTGCTAAATCAAGAATATCTGCCTTTCCATCTCCACTTATATCACCTGTAACAGAAATTGTATATTCTTTAGAATCTACAATAACCTTATATCCTGTTGCCAAAACAGTAGTTTCATCTGTAATGTCATTACCATTTGCATCTAAAACTTTATATTCTTTACCTTCTTCACCTACTGTTATATTATTTTTAAAGCTCTCTAAATCTGTATTAATATCTACTCTTGTTATTATATTACCTCTTATTTCATATTTTTCTGAATTTATGTCTGTTGCAATTGTTGTATATGCTTTAATACATGTATTTGCCATATTTCCAGCTTGATCTACCGTAATTCCATAATACGTGGTGTTTTTACCATCAATTTCAAATTTATCTTTAACTACATATGATTCCCCGTTTTTACCTTTAGCAGTAGACCACCAAGAATTTTCAATAGGAATTTCTAAAGCAACAGTTGCTGCATTTTCTTCATTATCCTCTATAAATCTTACAGCAATAGCATATTTTTCTTTAGTAAGTTCTACTGGTTTAGTAAGACGAATCGTCTTAAAACCAGGTGCAATTGTATCTGTTGAAGCTACTAATTTCCAGTTTATAGGTAATGCACTACTTCCAAATTCATCAGTAAAATAAACTTCTGCTTTTTGATAAGTCCAAACTGAAACGCCAACTTCAGTTAATGTTTCAGCCTTCTCTTTGTTGTTTCTATCAAAAATATTAACAGCTGTTATTTCTTCTTTTTGTGTATAATCTTCAAAAATTGAATCTGCAGAAACTCCTCCTGTAGTTCCTAATTCATCATGTTCATATACATTTGTTGTATCAATATCTGACACAGCAGTTATTCCAACCATATTATTTTCTACAAAAATATCATCATAAGAAATATAAATATATCCATTATAAAAACTTTTTGTAGTATAAGAATTTATTGCTATATAAGCTCCAGCCTTATCCCAGCCTTGTGCTTTATAATCATCATCCCATCCAACTACGCAAACTCCATGATTTACTTTTTTTGAAGAATCTTTTACTAATACATCTTTATCTGCTGATGTTTCATAAATACAAGTTACAACTGCTCCATTTTGTTGTATTTGTTGTTTTACTTGTGTTCTAAAATCATTTATTTTTGTATATGGTTCTGTACAATTACTATTACTATAATAAGATACCTGATTTCCTGAATATTTCTTAAATACACTATCAAATAATAAATAATCTTCAATTTGATATTGTTTTTCTTTATTTAAATCGCTTAAGTTTATTTTATCAAGTGTTTCTGAAAATGGCATATCAGATTCTAGCACAGGTCCTTTTCTAGATGCAGCATATGCTGAAGTTAAAAAATAATTTCCTGATGCTTCACTTACTTCTCTATTAAAATATTTACTTTTATCTGTTATTGCATCTTTAAAACTTTTACTACAAGAATAATCAATATGTCTTGGAGAAAATATCTCTGTTTTTCCTGTATGAACTATATTATATGCTTCTATAGCAGATGTATAAGCAAAAGCCCAACATTCTCCAGTATTCTTCTGATCTTTTACAGTTAAACCTTCTGTTCTATATTGTTTAGGTAATGTTGCCCTTACAGCACTTCTAAATAAACTACTTATTTTATTAGCTATACGATTTTCATTTATATGCGAAGTTGTATAAAAAGGCATATATGGGTTATCTGTGTATTCTAGTATGCCAGTATTTTTTAGCATAACATTCTCTACAGAACTAGCAAATACATTTTGACTACACAATATAAAAACGATGCATGCCAATATCAAAATAATTAATTTTTTCTTATTTTTCATAGTTTATGCTCCTTAAATACGATATGTAAATATTATTAAAATTTAATTTGTAAAAATCAATATGCCTTATATTCATATAATTAATTTATTTTTAATACAACCTTAGGGATTTTAATATTTATCTTGAATTTTTTTAATCTATTAATTTTATATTTCTTTTGATTAACAAAAGGCTATTTTTCTTAGTGCTACTACTCTTTCAAGCATTAATTATTATGAGTAATCTTTTCGTAATACTTTTTTAATTGATCTGTTATACCTTTTACAATTTGAACTTAGTATAATAGATGTATACAAAAGACTTTAAGGAGAAAAAATGGGAATAACTTTTTTATTAAGAAAAGAAGGCTTAGAAAATATTAAAAAGTTAGATACAATGCAAATTAATAAAATTGCATCAAATATCTCTGAAAAATTATGTAATGCCTTACCAAATTTGAATTTGTCACAAAGTGATTTATTTATGCAAATATCAAGACTTAACATGTACACAGCAAAAATGCAAGAAAATTGTACTAGTGCCAAATATGTATATGGAAACAATTCAATTTATTTTAATGAAAATTTGAATTTAGATAAAATGGATGTACCTGCAATTCATGAGTGCATACATTATTTACAAGAAACTAAAGATTTAAAAGGTAAATTAGTAAAGTTAGGTTTATATGATTTAAATACTCAAATTGGACTTGCTATAAATGAAGCCGCAACACAACTTGTAGCTTCAAAAATACAATCATCTGAAAAAGAAAACGTAACATATTATGGATTATCTTTTTTAACAGAGAGTCCTGAATATTATCCAATTGAATGTGCATTAATAAATCAAATGCTTTTCTTTACTGGAGATGAAGCATTATATTTTAGTACACTTTATGGGCAATCAACATTTGAAAACTCATTTTCTAATGCATGTTCAAAAGAAATATATACCGAAATAGCAACTTCATTTGATAAATTATTAAATTTAGAAACAGATTTAGCCATATTATCACAGAAATTAGAAACAGAAGATATTTCATCAAAAGTAAAATTATTACATACACAAATTGAAAACCAGAAAAAACAAATTACAAATATTGCAATAAAAACTCAAAATAAAATTTTTTCTTCATGCTTTAGAAAAAGACTTTCTGGATTAACTACATTAGAAGAAATAAAATCTTTTGAATCACAATTAAATGAATACAAAAAACTATTAATAAATTCAAATAATAACGCATCTTACAATAAATTCTGTAATAAAATATTAATAGATATAAATGCAAAAAAGGGTCAAATCCTTAAATATGGTAGAGTACTTGAAATTTCGCAAGCATATAATACAAGTTTACCAATTGTCTCTGCAAATAATAAAATATCTAAATTGCAAACATTATTTAAGTCTATTCGAGAATTTATTTTTGGAACTCAATATTAATAGGAAATTCGGAGAACTTTCCTAATTATATAAAAAAACAAAAATCACACTTTTTATGTGTGATTTTTTGAATTATAGAATTATTTTTTTCTTAATTTATTCCTTATTAGTAAATTTTACATTTCAACAAATTTTTCCCAAGTTAAATTATTTTTACCAAAATGTCCGTAATTAGTAGTTTCTCTGAAAATTGGTTTTTGTAAATCTAAATAATTAATTATTCCTCTTGGTGTCAAATCAAACTTTTTATTAATCTTTTCAACTATTTCTTCCTCTGATATGATTCCAGTTCCAAAAGTATCAACATAAATAGAAACCGGTTTTGCAACACCAATACTATAAGCAAATTGAATTTCACATTTTTTTGCATAACCATTTGCAACAATATTTTTAGCAATGTGTCTTGCCATATATGCAGCAGATCTGTCTACCTTTGTTGGATCTTTACCTGAAAAAGCCCCACCACCATGTCTACTATATCCGCCATAAGTATCAACAATTATTTTTCTTCCTGTTAAACCACTATCACCAAGAGGTCCACCAATTACAAACCTTCCTGTAGGATTAATAAAATACTTAGTATCCTGGTCTAATAGTTCTTTTGGAATAACCGCATTAATAACATTCTCTTTTACATCATTTTTTATTTGGTCTAATTCAATTCCATCTTTATGTTGTGTAGAAACAACAACAGTATCAACTCTTAAAGGTTCATTATCTTCATATTCAACAGTAACTTGAACTTTTCCATCTGCTCCCAAATAATCAATTATATTATTTTTTCTTACTTCTGCTAGCCTTCTCGCCAATTTATGAGCTAAAGAAATAGGTAAAGGCATTAACTCTTTTGTTTCATCACAAGCAAAACCAAACATTATTCCTTGGTCACCTGCACCTTCAGATTCTATGTTCTCTCCCTGCTTATCTTCAAGTGAAGAATCCACACCTAGTGCAATATCTGGGGATTGTTTAGACATATTAACAGTTATTTTGCAAGTTTTATAGTCAATATCAATATCTTTTCCAAAATAACCAATTTCTTTTATTGCATTTCTTGCAACCTCTTCAATATTAACATTTCCTGTTGAAGTTACTTCTCCAGTTATAAAAATCTCACCTTTTCCTGCAACAGTCTCACATGCAACTCTAGCATTTTTATCTTGAGATAAATAACTATCCAAAATACTATCTGATATATAATCACACAATTTATCAGGATGTCCTTCTGTTACACTTTCTGATGTAAAAAACTTTCTCATTTCCTATTCCCTTTCTAATATTAATGAAAAAATTAAAATTTATTATATAATGCTTATCAAGCATAAATCAATTCATTAAAGTATAACATATTTTTTATAATTTGCAATATAAGCAGTTCATATACACCTTATATTACTTGATTTTGTAATTTTAAAGCAAAACTTTTAATACAAATTGGGCGAAGCCTTTATATTATAGAAATTCGGAGAACTTTCCTATTATAGAACAAAAGCGGACAATAAATCCCCTGCAAAAGAAAAAATTATCCTGAATTGTCCGCGTCTTTGTTCCATGCGCCAAATTTTTGTTAAAAAATTTGTGTGCAATTGTGGCGAAGCCTTTATATAATAGGAAATGTTCCACATTTTCTATTATATAAAAAAACCTCCTCCCATTTCTGGGAAGAGGAAAAAAAATTTTTTTATTTCGACAGTCTGGCTTCTTTCACAAATCCGAACTGCCCATTATTATTCATGAGCACTCCGAAAAAGTGATCGGTGTCATCCCGTCTGATCTCGACGATCCGTCCCTGTCCCTCTACGGTGATGCCAGGACAAATATAGCCCATGATATCACCTTTGACGGTAACATTATCATACAGGCGATACTTTACTGTCCCGTCAATCTGAACAGCTACAGGGATATTAAACTCGTCAACGACAAGTTTAATATTCGAGAATCCCGTATTCTCTACTGTCATCTTTTCACCCCCTTTGCAATTGCAACTAAAAAGGTCAACCCCACGATGTAGGAGTGATGTTAATGTGTTACTTCATCTATAATAGCATGTTTACATAATTTTGTCAACTTGTTTTAATAGCTTTCAGACCTACAAAATAATTATTCTTCAAAAAGAAGTAGCAGTTTTCATAAAAAGATATTACTACTTTTATAACATCTTTGCTATATTAACTATTTCATGTCAATCTTTTTTCATATTTTAACATATATGAATCTATTGATAAATTAAATAAATGAGTAAAGAGTAATTTAGATTTAAAGTATAAAGTATTAAAAGATTGTGCTAATACATATTAAAAGAAATATGAAATCTGTGTAATCTTTATAAGAAGTTCAGAAAACTTTCCTATAATAGAACAATAGCGGACATTTTTATATATCACACTATTTAATTTCATTGCAAAGTTCGCGTTAATTGTTCGCCCGCCAAAATTTCTTTAGAAATTTTGTGTGGATTTGTGGCGAAACCTTTATCTAATAGGAAATGCGTAGCATTTCCCTATTACATAAAAGAGTATGGGCAGACCAATTACCCATACTTTTTTTACTCTAAAAATTCAACTTCATATGCATTTGCAATATACAGCCATGATTTAAAATTGATACCATGCTTGCAACCTTTGTAGGTTACTTTAAGGTTTCCAAAGGTTATTGCTTCGATTTGTTCAGCAAATTTTTGCAGACGAGCTTCTTGTTCTTCATCGGAATCAAACCTATTAAAATCAAGAACCTGAATATAAATCGAATCTACATTAATATATACTCCACATGTTCCTTTTGCAATATCACTTACAGGTTGCAAATTAACAAAATTACAATAAAACTGTGCAATCAAATTCACTAAATCATTCTTCCGCACCTTTTTCATTGGTCAAATCCTCCTATTTATTAAGATTTGTAATAAGCGTAATTTTAAGTATTGGTCACTTAAAATTATAATCCTACTTTTTTATACAAGAATTATATCATGCTTTATGTAAAATTCAAGCATTTTAAGTTATTTAACATCTGTTTTGAGTTAATATTTATATTGGAGTGAAACTATTTGCAGAAAATTGCCCCATCTATTGACTTTGAACCGAAAGAGCGAGAACAAAAGCGGACATTTTTATATATCATACTATATAAATTTATTGCAAAGTCCGCGTCTTTGTTCTGTGTGCCAA
>CANQAH010000018.1 GCA_947588885.1 uncultured Clostridia bacterium | reverse complement strand
TATTAGATAAAGGCTTCGCCACAAATCCACACAAAATTTCTAAAGAAATTTTGGCGGGCGAACAATTAACGCGGACTATGCAATGAAATTAAATAGTGTGATATATAAAAATGTCCGCTATTGTTATCTAATAGGAAAGTGCTGCGCATTTCCTATTAGATAAAGGCTTCGCCACAAATCCACACAAAATTTCTAAAGAAATTTTGGCGGGCGAACAATTAACGCGGACTATGCAATGAAATTAAATAGTGTGATATATAAAAATGTCCGCTATTGTTATCTAATAGGAAAATGTTTTGCATTTCTTATTATATAAAGGGGTTGCCTCGAAAGAAAAACGATAAAAATGTTATTATGTGAGAATTATAGAAATTTGCAGATTTACATAAAATGTGATATAATACAAATAGTTCCTATTAACAATCACATCTATGCATTACATTTAATGCAGAAAGGAGCAAAAATGAAAAAGGCAAAATATGAAAGCTATCGGGAGCAGATGCTGAAGAGGAAGGAGAGCAAAGGTGCAATCGCACCGGTTATCCTTGCAGTTGCTGAGAAGCAGGCTCGAGCGAGCCACGAGGGCTGGATGAAAGGGAAGCTTGCCCAGGGATACGTATATGGTCCTACGACTAATGACGATCCGAAACTGGGATTGCTTACTAACCCGAATCTCGTTCCATACGATGATCTTCCGGAAGAGACGAAGGAAAGCAATATCGCAAACGCAAAAGCAGTACTGCATATCATGCAGAACAAAGGCTGCACGTTTGTGAGCTTTACCAGAGAGATCATCTACCCGCTTGCCAAGGAGATCCACGACGAGTGGTGCCGTGAGAAATTCCAGAACGGATGGCAGTGGGGGCCGAGTACCGACAAAGAACATAAGATCCACCGTGATCTGGTTCCGTTCGAGGTACTGGCAGCTGATCCGGAGCTTGTGGGAGACATCAAGTACGATGTCGATACAGCGAAAGAGGTCATCGTAAAGATGATCATGGAGAATGACATTTTCCCGCTGATCACATCACTGGAGAACTACCAGAACTGAAACAGCACGGTAAGCAGTAACTGAAGCCTGAAAAGCACGGCAAACCTGAAAATGAATAGCGCAATTTGCTGATTCGTTTTCCGCGGGGTGAGATATCACTCCGCGGTTTTCTTATATAATAGAAAATTTTATAGGCTTAGCATCAAACTCACATAAAATTTCTTCACAATAAAGGCCTTGAATCAAATATTTCCGCTCAAATTCTTTAGATAGTTTACAAATAGCTTTTGTTTCAATTCTAGAAACATATGAACGAGAAATTCCAAATATTTTTGCAACTTCATTTTGGGTAAGTGGCTTTGAATTATTTAAACCAAATCTCAAAATTAAAATTTCTCTTTCTCTTGGTTTTAAAACAGTATTCATCTTTTGATATAATTTTTTTTCTTTTAATTTTAAATCAATACTATCCTCAATGCTACGTTCATTATTTTCTAAAACTTCTTGAAGAGTAATTACATTATCATCTTTATCTTTACCAATCGGTTCATTTAAGTAGACCTCAGAATTAAGCTTTTTAGAATTTCTAAAAAACATTAAAATTTCATTTGCTACCCTCACATAGTGGAACATTATCACGAGTTGAGTCTTTTCTTACACCGATTAAATTCATTTCTAAATTTTCGCCATCTGACTCTATACTTGCTACAAGTACACGTATTAGGTTTCTTTTTGTGATTAGGTCTAGTGTATCAAAAGTGGTAAAGTATGAGTCAATGATATTCTCTACGATTTGGGCTTGTTCTTGGGTGTTAATATTATCTGGACGAATATCTTTTAACTCTGCAATACGTTTTTCAATTTCTACATTGTCCGCTTTTAGTTTCTTTATTTCCTTTGTTATATCTTCAATAAGAGCGACGTCTATAAACTTTATTCTGTCTAGCAAGTTCTCAATCGCTTGTTGATTTTTTCTCAATGTTGTTTCTAGTGCTTTTAATTCCACAGAGTCTTTATCTGCATTATTAAATTTGTTTTTGGCAAGAGCAGAAAGTTTTTTTCTAAATGTAGAGTTAGGAGCAATCAGTTCTTTTATTGTTTCCATCACTAACTTGTCCGCTTCGTTTCCGTTTATGTTTTTACAATCGCATTTTTGCTTTCTTGATTTATCTTTTAACTCACACATATAATCAAACCTAACTTGTCCGTCTGCGGTTAAGTTGCTTTTTAATTTTGGTCTCATATAAGAACCACAATGAGAGCAACGAATAAGTCCAGAAAGTAGAGCATTATTCTTGGTAGGTTTCCTATATCGTTTATCTTCATTTGAAAGCAATAACTCTTGTACTTGTACCCATTTACTACCATCAATAACCCCTTTGTGTTTTCCTATACTTATAATCCACTCTGTAATGTCTTTATCACGTTTTGCCTTTGTTTTGGTCTGTTCTGTCTTATTATATGCCATTATTCCGTGAGTACCATCAAACTTTTCATAATCGCTATATATTTCTACACCCTTACTAACTAAATAATTATACATATCAGAGTCCGCAGAACAATATACAGGGTTAGTCAAGATATTTTTTAACCCCCATCTTGAAAAGTTTATTCCATTTCTTGTTTTTACGTTGTTTTGTATCATATATGTTTCAAGTTTTGTTTGTGATTTTAGTTCTAAAAACTTGTCATATATAAGTTTTACAATCTTGATTTCTTCGTCTATTGGTGTTAGTTTGAATAGTTTTTTCTTTTTGCCATCTATATTGATTTTTTCTACCGCTTCTGATTTAAAACCAGTTGGGGTAGTACCACCTAACCATCTGCCAGTTTTTGCAAGTTCTAGCATATTGTCTCTGATACGTTCTGCTATTGTATCACGTTCTAGTTGAGCGAAAACAGAGGTCATCATTATCATTGCTTTACCACTAGGGGTTATGTTTTCTAGGTTTTCACTTGCAGAGTAGAAAGTTACGTCATATCTTTCCAGTTGGTCTTTTATTTCGCAAAAGTCCTTAACATTTCTGCTTATTCTATCTAGTTTATAAAAGAAAATACATTTGATTTCTTTGTTTTTTACCGCTTCCATCATTTCTTGAAATGCAGGTCTCTTTGTATAATAACCAGAAAAACCCTCGTCCTCATATATTAAAACGTCTTTTTCAAAATCAACGTCGCCATATATACTATGTACCTTATTTTTGCATAACTCTACTTGATTACCGATTGACTCACCCTTACCAGTATATTTTGACTTACGAGAGTATATTGCTATCTTTCTATTATCTTCTTTTTTACTCGCCATATTTTCACAACCTTTCCTTTATGTGAGATATGAATATATTATATCACATAAAAGAGTTTTTGTAAACTTATTAAATGAAATTCCTTTATAAAATCTCTATAAGATGGGGTGCTACTCTTAATATAATTTATTATAATTTTTAGATTTTTTATCTTTCATATATACTATATAGTATATTAAATAATATAATAAATAATATATATAGTAAAATTATTATAAAATAATATAAATACCTTTTGTAAAGTATATAATTAAAAAAATATTTTTTTCTTTCAATAGGTTATTTATATATAAATATATAAAAGAAAAATTAAAACCCCTAACTTGTTTTACAATATATTCACTACGTTCATATATTGTAAAACCTTCCCCCTTTGATAAAAAGAAAAGAGAGCAGATTCGCTTATGTGAATTTTGCTCTCTTATTTTTTTTAAATATCTTTGAAAAATTCTTCCATTTTTATATTAAGTGCTTTTGCGATTACATATAGAAATTCTAAACTACAAGTCTGAAAACTATTATTTTCTATATTTGCAATCGTTCCCTCGTTATAACCTATTAAGTCTGCAAGTTGTACTTGCGTTAGTCCTTTTTCTTTTCTAATTCTTCTAATATTTTTCCCTACAATAACGTAGATATATTTATTATCGTCCCTTTTGATTTCCACCATCATCACCCGAGTAAATTATCTTATAAACATTTATATAATGTACTGCATTAAATAAATGTACTTTTGAGAAAATATGTGATATAATGTTGTTAGCGTTTAATATTTGGAGGTGAGAAAATGAAATTGCTTTTTGTAATACTTTCAATAGTTGGTGTAGCAATAATTTCTGTATTATCTTTTATATTACCATCTAACCCAAACGAGATTATTCCATCATTTACTGCAATGAGGGGAGATATGCCTCTATGGTCTATATATTTAATTGGCTTCTCATTTATTTACCTGTTGATATTATGGGCAATATACGATAAAATTATGCAAAAGAAAAGTAAAATCAAAGAAGAAAGGAGCATATAGTATGGGTTTGTTTAAAAGTAAAGACCAAAAGTTAAAAGAACAAGAAGAAAAAAGTCAGTTAAAACAAGAACAAGCAATTCAACCTCTGATTGATAAGGGAATAAAACCAGCAAAAGTAATTGAATTACCTGTTATGATTGAAAAATACGAATATCGTTATTTTATAGTTGATACGGAAAATAAAAAATGGTGTTATATTACCAAAATATTTAATCAAACTAAAAAAAATTATGACGAAACATTAAAGATATTTGATTTTAGCGATTTTATAAATTACGAAATAATTGAAGATAAAAATGATAATAGTGCGTCAGTTCCTAATTTTCCAATGACTTATACAAGCGGTTTAACCACACTTGATAATTCGGCAATTACTAAATATGAAGCATTTATTACAACAAAATCAAAAGAAATTGACGATAGTTCTCTTACAATACCTTTTATATGGCATGATGTAGGTCGTATTTATGGCGTTAATACACCAGCATATAATAAGACGAAGCAATTAGCAGAAGAAATGAAAAACGTTTTAGAGTATATAAAAAATAATAAATAGCATATAGGCAATATGGCTTGTATGCTTTATGAAAGGAGTATGATTTTATATGGCACTTATAAAATGTAAAGAATGTGGTAAAGAAGTTAGTGATAAGGCAGGTGCATGTCCTAATTGTGGCTGTCCGATTGAAAAAGAAAGTATATTTATTGAAAAGGCAGATTTTGCAGACTCTATATCTAAGGGAACAGTAGAAATATATACTGATAAAGTCATTATAACTAAATCAGCAAACACGCTTAAAAAATTAGCAGGTTATAGTGGCAAAGAGAAAAAGATGGAAATATATTTTAAAGAGGTTAAAGGTATCAGATATAGAGAGGCAGCAAACTTTTTAAATCAAGGTTATATAATTTTTGAATTAGGTTCTACTACCAACAATCTTGAAGAAGCAAACTCTGTTGTTTGGGGTAAAAAGGAAAATGAAAAATTTGAAAGATTATATAATGTAATAATGGAACAATACAACAATAATAAATAAAATATAGCATATAGGCAATCTTGCTTATATGCTTTTTTTATTTGCTCGTTTAAAATTGGTGGCAATATGCCTTTTTTTAAAAAATATTGGTGTATTTACTTAACCCTACCCCCACCATATAAAATTTTGACCTCGTAAAATCGTTTTTTAGGCGGTTTTAGGTATTAGACATACAATTTATCGTTTTAATCATAAACGAAGCGGATTTCGGTGTTTCTGTTCGTTTTAGAGGTATATTATAGAACGATTGTTTGAATAACTTTTTAAAGATTTTACTATTGCTATATTATATACATACTATAAATAGGTTTTTGTAGTTTCCGCTTCTGTTTTCCTCTTTATAATGAGGAGGTATGTATATGAGTGATAAATATTATACATTAAAACAAGTTAGCGATTTACTTATAACACCAGTACCATATTTGAGGTGTCTCATAAAGTCGCATAAGTTAAAAGCAAAATTCATAGGACGTCAATATATCATTGCAGAAGAAGATTTGAAAGACTTTTTGAATAGTTTGGGGGTTAAAAATGAGACTAGATAAAGAAATTATGGAAGCACTTGGGTTAAATAATACAACCATTTCTTTTGGTCTTGACGAAGACGTACAGATTGCTATTGAACGTAAAATTGATAACTATATGAAAAAGATTGACGAGGAAAAAAAGAAAAAAGAACAGATTGATTTTTTAAAACAAGAACACGAACAATACAAAAAGAAAAGTGAATTTGTTAATACTTTTACAGATGGGTTTGTATATGGAAAAATTAAAAACAGACTTATACAAGATGGCTTTATATATCGTTGCCCTTTTTGTTTAGACGTTTCTCACGAGTATGGAAAATCTTTAAAATCTTACCACAAAAAAAATTAAAATTTTTTCATTTTGGGAGCAGACAAGAGGTTATTGATAATGATATAATTAGTTTGTTAGAGGAAAGGAGGAAAGATTTATGGAAGCAAAAGAGACTTATGATATGAAAGACGTTGAGACTTTTTATGACGAATTAGGGGAAATGATGGACTATGACGTATTGGAAGAACGTCTATCAGAAAAAGGTTTACACGAATATTCTTTAATGCTATCAGAGGTTATTGCAGGAGGTTTACCAGAAGATAAAGTCGGAACACCAGAATTTTGTAAAACTTTCTGCGAGGGTATGCTAGAAATCAAAAAAGAATTTTCAAAATAGATATATCTATGATATAATTTAATTGCTTTATAGGTTTATTTTTTTGTAAGGGCAATAGTCTTATTTTCTATCTTACACATAAAATTAAGAAAAGGTGTGTGAGATAAATGAAAATAAAAGTAAACTATCCATCAGAACAATCTGATATTGAATTATTAGAAGAAAGTATTGCAGAATTTAAGGCAACGCTTTATATAGAGTCTATTGCTAAATTAAATGTTAGTGAGGAGACTAAAAAAGAAATCTTGCAAAGTTTATTGCAAGTATTGGAATAGTTTATTCAAAAATAATCACAACCTTTTTGCCTATAAAGTAAAAACGAGACTTACGTTATATACGTGAGTCTCTTATTTTTTTGTATCTCATATAACTATCAATAGACAAGACGTTCTCATAGTTTTCCCATCTTCTTATCGTGCTTCTATCAACACCCATCATATCGGCAAACTCTTTTACACCTAAATTATGAGTCTTGCGATATTCTTTAATTTGTGCATTTCCATCTTCTGCAAGAAATCTTATATAAGTATCTGATTTTCCTAACTTGTCTCTCATATCAAGTATATCAATTATTTTATTTATGATAGTCTTGTTATAGAAAACATTTTTCCCATTTCTTGCACCATTTTCAATATTCAATATAACGTCTCTTGTTACCCCTAACTCTTGGGCGAGTTCTTCTTGTGTAATGTTTTTTAATCGCCTATAATACTTTATCTTATCTTGTGTTTTAGATTGTTTGTTTAATTTTGGTAGAGTTCTGCGAGGGTTTGCAAGTGTTATTGTGTATTTGGTGTCAATTTTATCTTGCAAGTGTTTATATGTTGCTTGAAATACTGCATATAGTTCCATAACGTGAGGTGTGCATTTTCAATACACCTTGAAATATATGTAGAAAGCTTAACTCCTTTTTTGGAATTGTAACTGTTAACACCTTTAATGAGCCCAATTGTACCGATAGAAATTAAATCATCTAAAGAAACAGTTTGAGAAACATATTTTTTTGAAATATGAGCAACAAGTCTTAAATTTCTTTCAATTAAGACATTTTTTGCATTTATATCACCTGATTCTAATTTATCAATATAAATTTTTTCTTCTTCATTAGACAAAGGCTCAGGAAAAAGGTTACTACTAGAAATATATCCGAATAAAAAAATAGAAGAATTAAGAAAAGTTAAAAAACCTGAAATAGACAATATAAGCATGTTTCAACCTCCAAATATCTATATAAAAATATATGAACTAAAAAACAAAAAGTGCGTGTCAACAAAAAAGAGTACAAGTAAATAAAAGAAAAAATGCATAGAAACTTGTCAAAGCATGTATGAATTTAACAAATAAGCAGATGTATGATATAATATACATACATCTTATTGTAAAGGAGGTTAACATTGTGACCATTTCTGCAGCGAGCAGCCTCATTAAGGATTTTCCGATGCCTGAAATGATGCACGGGATGCGCAAAGTATACGAAGAAGTGTTCATCAATCCCTGTGGATATTCCACTGAAGATGAAGCATTTTGCGTATTGCGCAAAATTCGTGCTAACCATGACAGTGCATACGGATGGTTCTGCCTCGGCGGAATCCATGAGGGCATCTGCAAAGATGATGACGGATGCTACAGAGCATACCGCCATCAGGCACAGTATAGGTTATAATCCTCCGACCCGGCTGCTACAAATTCAGCCGGGTCATCAATTTTGTTAAAAATATAGTAAAAGAGAGAAAAAATGGAAGAATTAGATAAGTGCACACTTTGTCCGTTAGAATGTAAAATTAATAGAAATGCTGGAAATTTAGGAAGATGTAAGGCAGATTCAAAAATAGAAATAGGATTATATAAACTTCATTTTGATGAAGAACCTTGCATAAGCGGAAAGAATGGATCAGGAACAGTATTTTTTAGTAATTGCAATTTAAAATGTAAGTTCTGCCAAAATTATAAAATTAGTTGTGAAGGCAAAGGAAAAGAAATTGAAATAGAAGAATTATCAGAAATATTCTTAAAACTACAAAAGCAAGGAGCTAATAATATAAATCTTGTTACAGCAACACCATATGTTATACAAGTAATAGAAGCATTAAAAATTGCAAAAGGAAAAGGATTAAATATACCAATACTATATAACACAAGTGGATATGAAAAAATTGAAACATTGAAATTACTAGAAGGATATATTGATATATATTTACCTGATTTTAAATATTTTGATAATGAACTTGCATATAGATTATCTGGAGTAAAAAATTATAAAGAAATTACAGAAAAAGCAATTAAAGAAATGGAAAAGCAAGTAGGAAAAAATCAATATGATGAAAATGGTATATTGAAAAAAGGAATGATAATTAGACATTTAATTTTGCCAAACAATATACAAAATTCAAAAGATGTATTAAAATGGATAAAAGAAAATATGAATGAAGATATAACAATAAGTTTGATGGCACAATATTTTCCAACATATAAAGCAGTAGACGATAATGAAATAAATAGAAAAATTAATAGCGAAGAATATAAAGAAGTAGAACAATACTTATATAGCCTAGATCTTGAAAATGGATATATACAAGATTTAGAAGAAAACGAAGATGAAGAAAAATATGTACCAGATTTTTAAAAGGAGATAAAAATGGAAATAATTTATGGAACAACAAATAAAGCTAAAGTAGAAGCAATGAATAAAATTATTAGGGAACACGGATTTCAAGCTAAATTATATACTTTAAAGGATATAGGATTTACAGATGAGATAGTAGAAGATGGAAAAACTTTTGAAGAAAATTCAGAAATAAAAGCAAATGCAATAAAAAAATTTTGTGATGAAAAGAATATAAAAGGAAAAATAATATTAACTGATGATGCTGGATTATGTGTAGATAAATTAAATGGAGAACCAGGAATCTATTCAGCAAGATATGCTGGAGATCATGGAGCACAAATAGATTCTATTAATAAAGTTTTAAATAAATTAAAAGATTATCCAAATAAAGAAGACAGATCTTGCAAATTTGTTTGTGTATTAACTGCAATACTAGATGATGGGCAAAAAATAGTAACAAGAGGAGAGAGTTTAGGTAGTATAGCATTAGAACATGGAAAACTTGGGGGATTAACTTACGGACCTATTTTTATTCCAGAAGGATTTAATTTACCAATGGGAGATATGGAAGAAGAAACATATGAAAAAGTTCATAATCATAGAGATTTAGCTGTTAAAAAATTGTTTGAAGAATTAAAAAAAATGAATATTGAATAAAAACAAAAAGAAGTTACCAAAGGAATAACTTCTTTATATATTATTGTCAAAAATTGTCTTAAAAAAACTCTCTACAACCTTAATTATACCACTTTTTGAAAGAAAAATCAAACATCGAAACAGTATAAATAAGTTAGAATAATTAACGAAAATAAGAGAAAAAAACAGTTTAATAATATGAAATAATATTAGAATAGTGTTTTGCAATTTGAAAGTCAAAAGACAATATGCTAATATATATTCATAACAATTAAATAGTCAATAAATTTCCCTGCATGGTGCGTTTTTGACAGAGTTTTTAGAACCTACAAGTTTTGGATAAGGGAGTCAGCTCTCTGAATATGGCGTGTAAGCTTGCAATTATTTTAGTAAGAAACCCATAAGTATTTAGGACGACACCCACCTGTTTTAGGACAGGTCCATAAAAATTCTTATTCATAACGGCTGATGTGGGGTTTATTTTTTTGCCCAAAATTTCTAGACTGCTAAAATTAACAATCTCTAGACTGCGCTTACGCGTCGAACGTCACAAAGCTAAAAAGCTAATAAGAAAATATTTATAATTAGTTATAACTTATTTTCTTATTAAAAAGAAATTTCTTTACAATAAATGCTAGAGATGCTAAAATATAGGAAGTTGGAGGCAATATGCAAATAAGAGAAGCTATAAAATATGGAAGAGAAAAATTAAAAAATATTGATGAGAGCAATCTAAAAGTAAAACTTTTGTTAGCATATTGCATGAATGTAAACAAAGAATACATATTAATTCATGAAAATGAAGAAATTACAGAGGATATAGAAAAAATTTTTAAAAATAACATAGAAAAATTAAAAAAAAATACACCATTACAATATATAATTGGATACAAAGAATTTTTTGGAATGAAATTTAAAGTAAATGAAAATGTTTTAATTCCAAGAAATGATACAGAAATATTAGTTGAAGAAATATTAAAAATAGCAAAAGAGAAAAATAAAATATTGGACTTATGCACAGGTAGCGGAATAATTGGGATATCTTTAAGTAAAAAAATAAAAAATGCATGTATATATGCATCAGATATAAGCCCAAAAGCGTTAGAAATTGCAGAAGAAAATGCAAAACAAAATAATGCAAATGTAAAATATATTCAATCAGATTTATTTGAAAGTATAAAAGAAAAAGAATTTGACATGATAGTTTCTAATCCTCCATACATTGAAACTAAAACGATTGAAATTCTTGATGAACAAGTAAAAAAAGAACCTAGAATTGCTTTAGATGGGGGAAAAGATGGATTAGATTTCTATAGAAAAATAGCAACAGAAGCTAAAAAATATTTAAAAGTCAATGGATATTTATGTTTTGAAATAGGATACAATCAAAAAGAAAGTGTATCAGCAATTCTTGAAGAGAAAAATTATAAAGAAATAACGTGTGTAAAAGACTTGAATTTAAATGATAGAGTAATTATATGTAGGAAGGGATAAAGATGTCTTTTTCATCAGAAATCAAAGAAGAGTTAAGTAAAATAAATACTTTTTCCAAAAAGAATTTAATGGAAGCGGAAATTGTTGGATACAGTCTTTCTTTTAATAGCAATAAAAATAATGAAATAATTGAATTTGTAACAGAAAATGAGTTTAACATAGAACGTATTTATAAAATATTATTTAAATTAAATATTGATTATGAACCAGAGATAAAAAGAAAAGTATATGTTGCAAAATTTAAAATAGATCAATTACCAAATATAGAAGAATTTAAAACTGAAGAAGAAATTAAAGCTATAATTAGAGGAATTTTTCTAGGAAGCGGATCATTGAGTGATCCAAATAAAAAATACCATTTAGAAATACTTATTAAAAATAAAGATGTTGCGCAATATATAAAAAATGTATTGAAACAATCAGGGATAGAAATTAAAATCTTAGAAACCAATAATACTTTATATATTAAAGAAGGAGAAGAAATTTCAAAATTTTTAGCTTTTGTAGGTGCTCAGAAATCAGTTTTAAAATTTGAAGAAATCAGAGTGATGAAAGAAATGCGCAACAGCGTAAATCGAATCGTAAACTGTGAAACAGCAAATTTAAATAAAACTGTAGAAGCAGCGGTAGTACAAGTGGAAGCAATAAAATTTCTTAAAAAGATGAAAAAATTTGAAGAGTTACCACCAAATTTAATTGAGATAGCGGAAGTAAGATTAGAAAATCCCGAAGCAAGTCTAAAAGAATTAGGTCAACTATTAGAAGAACCAATAGGAAAATCAGGAGTTAATCATAGATTAAAAAGGATTATTGAAATAGCAGATGAAATAAAAAAAGGAAATTAGAAGGTATAAAATGAAAGAAATAGGAATATATGTGCATATCCCATATTGCAAAAGAAAATGTGATTATTGTGATTTTTTATCTTATGAGGGAAAAGAAGAAACAATAGAAAAATATATAAGCACAATAAAAAAAGAAATTGATGATTGTACATTTAAAGGATTCGATATAGGAACAATTTACATAGGTGGAGGAACTCCATCATATATTGATTCAAAATACATAAAAGAATTAATTGATAAAATAAGAGAAAAATTTATAGTTTCAAGAGATGTAGAAATCACAATAGAAGTTAATCCTGGAACTGTTACAGAAGCAAAGCTTAACGAATATAAAAAAGCAGGGATAAATAGATTAAGTATTGGGTTACAATCAACAGATAACAAAATATTGAAAAAAATAGGAAGAATACACACGTATGAACAATTTTTAGAAACTTATAATTTGGCACGTGAAAAAGGTTTTAAAAATATTAATGTAGATTTAATATTAGCATTACCAAACGAAGATGAAGAAGCAATAACAGAACAAGTTCAGAAAATAATAGACTTAAAACCTGAGCACATATCTGTATATTCTTTAATTCTAGAAGATGGAACAAAATTAAGAAAAAAAGTTGATAATAATGAAATACAATTGCCAAGTGATGAAGAAGAAAGAGAAATGTATTGGAGTGCTAAAAGATTACTTGAACAAAATGGATATGAACATTACGAAATTTCAAATTATTCATTACCAGGATATAATTCAAGACATAATACAGATTGCTGGAATCAAAAAGAATATTTAGGATTTGGAACTGCAGCTCATAGTTATTATCAACAAAAAAGATACTCAAATCAAAAAACAATAGAAAAATATATAGAAAATTTTAGAGATAAGACAATAGAAGAAGAACAGACAAGAGAAGATACTGCAAAAGAATATATGATGCTAGGACTTAGAAAAATTTCAGGAGTATCAATTTCAGAATTTGAAAGAAAATTTCAGATTAATCCATTATTTTATTTTAGATTTGAAATTAGTAAACTAGTTGATGAAGAGCTAATAGAAGTGGATTTAGATAATATAAAACTAACAAATAAAGGATTAGATTTAGCAAATCAAGTTTGGCAAGAATTTGTGTAAAAGAAGGTCGCACGGTTAAGTGCAACCTTCTTTTTGTTGCGATAGAAAACTATCACTACTTAGAGATAACTACCTTTGAATAAAGAACTTTCAAGGCTTTCTGAGTTTTTTTGTCAAAATTAATTGACGGAGTCAGTGTTGATGCAAAAGACGGATCCAGCTTGCTTGCCATAGTTAGCAAAGACACGATCAAAGGCTGACTTTCCTCAGGATTCACAATCAAAGCTCCATTGCGATCAAACACTTTCAAAAAAATCTCACAGAATATAACTTCAGGGAATTCTTCTGCCATAAATTCTTTAATGTGAGAAATTTTCATAGTGCCGGTGTTCATGTTCCCAAAAGACTTAGCAGATGAAGGATTGCAAATAGAACACTGATGAATTAGTGCCATACATTTGAGCCGCCCACAAGCTTTGACATCCCCGTTTGGTGCAAACACATTATGGTATGCGACGAGAAGCTCCTCTCTTTTTGTAGTATCCATACTATGTACCTCCTATAAATTATTTCATATTGCAGATACTAATGATGCCTATAGAAGTATCATTACATATGATTTTGTATTATATAACACATTTATAGCAAAGTAAATTAAAAAAATAAATTAGAGTGTATTTTCAGGTTAATAGTAAAATAATAAAATTACAAATAAAAAAGAACTATAGTCCGCAAAAGAAAAAATTATCCTAAATTGTCCGAGTCTTTGTTCTAGTGCCAAATTTTTGCGAAAAAATTTAGCAATTTATATTGACAATTGCTAAAGTAGGATATAATATATATGTGTTAGCAGACGATAAGAAAAACTGCTAACGAAAGGTTGATAAATATGCTTGATAAAAGAAAGAAAAAAATACTTCAAGCGATAGTTGAGGAATATATTGATACAGCTGAACCTGTAAGCTCAGGAAACTTAGTTAAAAACTATGAATTAAATTGTAGCAGTGCAACAATAAGAAATGAAATGGCAGAACTTGAAAAAATAGGATTTATTGAAAAACCATATACATCAGCTGGAAGAATACCATCACAAAAAGGCTACAGATATTATATAGATGAATTACTAAGAGATGACAAACTTACAGCAAAAGAAATGCAATATATAAAAAGTAAACTAGAAACAACAGTAAATGAATTAGAGGACTTAACAAAAATTGCGACAAGTACATTATCAGAATTAACACATTATACAACAATAGCTATAGGTCCTAAATTAGAAAAACACACAATACTAGACGTAAAATTTGTTCTTCTAGGAAGTAGAGTTATGATGGCCATAATTCTTACTGATTCTGGAATTATAAGAGAAGCAATCATAAAATTTGACGAAGATGTCACAGAAGAACAAATCAAAAAATTAAACTATATTTTCTCTAATAATATGGTAGGAAAATCATTAGATCAAATAGGAGAAAATATTGAACAATTTATAACTAAAGAAATGCAGAATAGTATTTCACTAATTAAAAAAATAATAGAAGAAATAAATAAAATATTCCAAGAAAATGATGAAATATTTTTAGAAGGAACAAATAAATCATTTGATTTACCTGAATTTCAGAAGGCAGATTTAGCTAAGAACTTCATGAATGTATTAGATGCCAAAGACCTAGTTTCAGATGTCTTAAACACAGGAGTAGCAGAAGATATAAATGTCTATATAGGCGAAGAATTAAAAGATGAAAAATTAAAAGATTTTAGTGTTGTGACATTTAATCATATTTTAGGTGATAAAGACATTGGAACTATAGGAATAATCGGACCTACAAGAATGGATTATTCAAAAGTTATTTCAATAATGAAATATATAAGTAAAAAGCTAAAAGAAGATTTTCCTGATGACAAATAAAAAAAGCTTGTATAGCATAAAATAAAAGAAAGAAGGGATGATAGGAGTGGCAGAAAACAAAAGCAATGAAGAGCTTAAAGAAGAGAAACAAGATATTAAAGAACAATCAGAAGAAACGAAAAAAGAAGTAAAAGAAGAAGCTAAAGAGGAATCAACAAAAACTGCGGAAATAGTTGAAGAAAAAGAAAAAACAGAATTAGCTGAACTTACAGATAGATATAAAAGATTATTTGCTGAATTTGAAAATTATAAAAAAAGAAATCTAAAAGAAAAAGAAACTTTGAGGAATATGCTAGTATCAGACATAATGACAAGCATATTACCAATAATAGATAACCTAGAAAAAGCAATAAATGCAGGAACAAAGGATACAGCTTATGAAGAAGGAATAAAAATGGTTTTAAAGCAATTAAAAGATGTACTAGCTTATAATGGAGTAAAAGAAATAAAAACAGTTGGAGAACAATTTGATCCAGAACTTCATGAGGCAGTAAGTCATGTGACTGATGAAAAACTAGGAAAAAATATTATTAAAGAAGAATTTAGAAAAGGCTATATCATAGGAACAAAAGTTATAAGACATTCTATGGTAATAGTAGCAAATTAATTAGTTATTAATTTTAAATATATAATTACCAAAGTAAAAATGTATGAAAATACAAAAGATATATATAAGGATAAAAATTAAAGGAGGAATATAACAATGTCAAAAATAATAGGTATTGACTTAGGAACAACAAACTCTTGCGTTGCAGTTATGGAAGGTGGAGAAGCAGTTGTAATACCAAATCAAGAAGGAAATAGAACAACTCCATCAGTTGTTGCTTTTTCACAAAATGGAGAAAGATTAGTTGGACAAATTGCAAAACGTCAAGCCGTTACAAACCCAGAACATACAGTAATTTCAATAAAAAGAGATATGGGTACAGATAAAAAAGTTAAAATTGAAGGAGATGAATTTACTCCACAAGAAATATCAGCAATGATATTACAAAAATTAAAATCAGATGCTGAAAATTATTTAGGAACAGAAGTTAAACAAGCAGTTATAACAGTTCCTGCATACTTTAGCGATAGCCAAAGACAAGCAACTAAAGATGCTGGTAGAATTGCTGGGCTAGAAGTTTTAAGAATCATAAACGAACCAACAGCTGCATCACTTGCTTTTGGTATGGATAAAGGTGATAAAGACCAAAAAATAATGGTATATGACCTAGGTGGAGGAACATTCGATGTATCAATACTTGATATAGGTGATGGTGTATTTGAAGTTCTTGCAACTAGCGGAAATAATAAACTAGGTGGAGACGATTTTGATGAAAAAATCATGAACTATTTAGTTTCTGAATTCAAAAAATCAAATGGAATTGATTTAAGTACAGATAAAATGGCAATGCAAAGACTAAAAGAAGCAGCAGAAAAAGCTAAAATAGAATTATCAGGTGTTGGACAAACAAACATTAATTTACCATTCATTACAGCTGATAGCTCAGGACCAAAACACTTAGATATAACATTAACAAGAGCAAAATTTGAAGAATTAATTCGTGAATTAGTTGATTCAACAATTGGACCAGTAAATCAAGCGTTAAAAGATGCAGGATTAGAAGCAAGCCAATTAGACCAAGTATTACTAGTTGGAGGTTCTACAAGAGTTCCACTAGTTCAAGAAGAAGTTAAGAAAATTACAGGAAAAGAACCAAATAAAGGAATTAACCCTGATGAATGTGTTGCAATAGGTGCAGCAATCCAAGGTGGTGTATTATCTGGAGATGTTAAAGACTTAGTATTATTAGATGTAACACCATTATCATTAGGTATTGAAACATATGGTGGAGTATTTACAAAATTAATTGATAGAAACACAACAATACCAACTAAGAAATCACAAGTATTCTCTACAGCAGCTGATGGACAAACAAGTGTTGAAGTACACGTACTACAAGGTGAAAGAGAAATGGCTGCATACAATAAAACACTTGGAAGATTCCAATTAACAGGAATTCCACCAGCACCAAGAGGAGTTCCACAAATCGAAGTAACATTTGATATTGATGCTAATGGTATAGTTCACGTATCTGCAAAAGATACAGCTACTGGAAATGAACAAAAAGTTTCAATTACAGCTAGCACAAACTTATCAGAAGATGATATTAATAGAGCAGTTAGAGATGCTGAAGAACATGCAAGTGAAGATAAAAAGAGAAAAGAAGAAGTTGAAGTTAAAAATAATGCAGAAAGCTTAATCTACAACAGCCAAAAAACACTTGATGAATTAGGTGATAAAGTAAGCAGTGAAGAAAAAGCTAAAGTTCAAACAGAAATTGATAATTTAAAGAAAAAAGTAGAAGAAAATAATATTGATGAAATTAAAGAAGGAACAGAAAAATTAACAAAAGTATTCTATGAAATTTCTGAAAAATTATACAAAGAAAGTGCAGCTGCTGCAGCTTCAACAACAGCAACAGGAGATTCTACTTCATCAGAAGATACAGCAAAAGAAGGAGAAGTATATGATGCAGACTACAAAGTAGAAGATGATGACTCTGACAAAAAATAATAAAAAGAATAGTTTGGAAAGCGTATTTTTCGTAATGAGAAATACGCCCAAACTTTTATGGGAGCAAAAATGTCAAAAAAAGATTTGAATATTTCTGAATTAAAGAAAATGCAATATGATTTGTATGAAGAAAATAAAGAAAAATGGAACGATATGGAACCAAATGCAGCTAAAAATCATCTGCTTTATATGGTTGAAGAAATGGGAGAATGCATTTCAATAATAAAGAAAAAAAGCATAGAACAAATTATGAACGATAAGCAAATTAGAGAAAAATTTACAGAAGAATTTGCTGATGTTCTTATGTATTATACAGAAGTATTAAATCGTTTAAATATTTCAGCAGAAGAGTTATCTGAAGCATATGTAAAAAAACATGAATATGATATGAAAAGAAACTATACTGAAGATAACAAGAAAAAATATGTATAAAATTATTGGAGGAAATAATGGCTGACCAAAAAAGAGATTATTACGAAGTATTGGGAGTCGAAAAATCAGCAACTGATGAGGAAATAAGAAGAGCATATAGAAAACTTGCAAAAAAATATCATCCAGATGCAAACCCAGATAATAAAAAAGAAGCAGAAGCAAAATTTAAAGAAGTAAGTGAAGCATATGAAGTATTATCAGATAAGCAAAAAAGACAGATGTATGATCAGTTCGGACATGAAGGCCCACAGGGATTTGGAGGACAAAATGGAGGATATTACTCATATGGTTCAGGATTTGATGGCTTCAGTGGATTTTCAGGTTTTGAGGATTTTGGTTTTGGAAGTTTTGGAGATATTTTTTCAGCAGCATTTGGAGGTGGAACCAGAAGAAAAAGTGGTCCACGCAAAGGTGCAGATATAAGAATAAATGCAGACATAACATTTGAAGAATCATATCTAGGAACAGAGAAAACAATTAGTATTAGCAGAAATGAACAGTGTTCAAACTGCCATGGAACAGGTGCAAAACCAGGGACAAATCCACAAACATGTCAAGTATGTAATGGAACAGGAAAAATAAAACAAGTTATAACAACTCCATTTGGACAAATGGCAACACAAAAAGTATGTTCAAATTGTGGAGGAGAAGGGAAAATAATAAAAGAACCTTGCACAAATTGTAGAGGAAAAGGGTATGTAAGAGAAACTGCCAAAATTAAAGTTAAAATTCCTGCAGGAATTAATGATGGTCAGACGGTAGTACTAAGAGGAGAAGGCGAAGCTGGACCAAAAAACGGCCCAAAAGGAGATTTATATATCAACATACATGTAAAAAAACACAGCATTTATTCAAGAAAGGCTGATCACGTATTATGTGATATTCCCATTACATTTACAGGAGCAACATTAGGAACTGAAATTGAAATTCCAATGGTTGATGGAACAAAAGAAAAATATAAAATCCCAGAAGGAACTCAAACAGGAACAAAATTTGTACTAAAAGGAAAGGGGTTCAAAAGTGTAGAAAGCAACTGGAAGGGAGATTTTGTATTTACAGTAGTAGTTCAAGTTCCTAAAAAATTAACATCAGAACAAAGAGAGTTAATTAATAAATTAGCATTAACAATGAATGAACAACCACCAATAAAGAAAAAAGGAATATTTGGATAAAGAGTCAAAATAAAATGGTATCTAAAAATAGAAAATATTTATCTATTTTTAGATACCATTTTAAAAATAGGTTGACTCTTTATTTTTTTAAAAATATAATTATGCCATAAAAATATTATATTGGGAAAATATAAAAGGAGCAAAAGAAAAATGAAAAAAAATGGGAAGAATTTATTAATTTCAGCTATTGCAATAATGATAATTGTACAACTTACAACATTATCATTTGCAACTACAATAACTGTAAATCAAACAGACGAAGAATTAATTCAATATAACAAAAATCTTGAAAAAGAAGCAAAAGAAAATTTAGAAAAATTACAAAATAATGAAATTCAAACCTCAAAAGAAGTAGAATTAAATGATTCATTAAAATCAAATACAAATGGCGCTCTTACAACATCTGTTGGTGATTCCACAGGACAAGAAGATGAATCAGATGAAGATGATGATGTAGTTTGGACAGATTTTTCAAAAGCACAAGTTAGTTTTAAATTTGATTCAAATACTAGCATAATTATGAATATATCTAATGTAAAATTAACAGATAAACATGTTTTAACTGCATATATTGGAACAGATCCAAATAACCTTTCAAAACAAAATAAAGATGGAGAATTTCCATTTTACACTTTAACGAATGAAACCGATAAGATACAAGGACAGGTACCAAATCAATGCATGGCATTAAATAAGGAATATTATTATAGCTTAGAAGAAGTTTCTTATATACCAAGTGAACATAGAAAAGTTGTACTTACTGGAAAAATAGAAAGACCAGAATTACCACCTGTAGGAAGTAGAATAGATGTATATATGTATGCTAAAGGAGAATGTTTCCCAATTCATAGTACTTATTCAGATAGTGTACACTACAAAAGAAAAATAAATTATAAAGTTGGAAAAGTAAGTGATACAAATTTATTAAAAAAATTTAAAACGAATGAAACGCAGGCATTTAAAGAATTATTAACATATGCTAAAAATAGTCCAGCACTTACAGAAGGTACAATAGATGGATCCCAAAAAAATGACTTTAATCCGGCTGACAAAATAAAACTAGATGAAAGAAGTTATTACTTTGGATATTATACTTTAGATGATGAAAATGGAAAATATTATCCATTAGAAGATGCACAAATTTATATTGAAGCAAGTGGAGCATTATGTCACTTTGCATATGCTGACATGCAAATTTCAGATGAAGGATCTGAAGATAAAACAGTATCACCTGAGAAATTACCA
Organism: uncultured Clostridia bacterium; assembly: GCA_947588885.1. Taxonomy (GTDB): domain Bacteria; phylum Bacillota; class Clostridia; order TANB77; family CAG-508; genus UMGS1994. Next base: position 7,234 of record CANQAH010000018.1, on the reverse strand, counting down.
TATGCAGGAGCAATAGCAATAAGTGGATTTGTAATAGTATCATCAATTGTTGTTTTCTGTATATATAGAAAACATAAACAATATGATGATATATAAAGAATAATGAATAGTGTTTAACTGTAAAAATTAAAAAATTTTTCATTGGAACGAAGTGAAAACTTTCCAATTATATAACAAAAGCGGACAATATATAATTTGCAAAAGAAAAAATTATCCTGAATTGTCCGCGTTTTTGTTTTATGTGCCAAATTTTTGTTAAAAAATTTGTGTGCAAATTGGGCGAAGCTTTTATATAATAGGAAATGCGCAGCGTTTTCCTATATATAACAAAAGCGGACAATATATAATCTGCAAAAGAAAAAATTATCTTGAATTGTCCGCATTTTTGTTCTATGTGCCAAATTTTTGTTAAAAAATTTGTGTGCAAATTGGGCGAAGCCTTTATATAATAGGAAATGCGCAGCAATTTCCTATTATATAAAAAGAAAAGGGCCGCGGTTATTGTACCGCGGCCCTTTTTTAAAATAACTTTTTATCTTAGCAGATTTAACCGATTTAGCCGATTAGTCGATGTAGCTGATGTAGCTGATTAGCCGATGTAACAGTATGTGAAATAACTTCCCCGCACTTTCAAAATATGCGAATGAAGTTTCTGCTGCACCCGATGACTACTTGAATTCGACTGATGAACCTCGAAGCGAAGCTCTTTCCCTAAAATGGTACTCAGACTCCTGATCGCTTCTTCAACGTATTCGTGGCCTCGATACTTCTTGCCAACAAAATACGATACGGTTGCATAATTATCCTCAGGATATAACGACGCTTCCATTACGCCGATAAGTCTATTGGATTTGGCCTGAAAAATTCCATAAAGAGTGGTATAATGAGCCTGAATGCAACGCTCGATGAAATCAGAAGCCTCTTCCAGAGAATTTGCTGACATGTACTTTACGTACTCGCCAACATCTTCAGATCTTGAGATCTTCAGATAACCGACCTTATCATTTTCAGTTACTTCCCGAACGAACAGCTCCGTTCTTTTTTTACCCATATAAGGCACCTCCTAAAAAGTTATTACTATACATAATACCATATTTTATAGTGAGTATCAAGAAATTAACTCAAATTTGACAAAAATTAGTAAAAATAGTATAATATAAAACAGTTGTTATCGCATGAGGCGATAAAGAAGAGATGTATATATAAAATAAAAAGAGAAAATGGTTCGGAAAATTAAATTTAATAGAAACAATAAAAGCAATTTTTTAATTGTTTTATATTTGTTGTTTTGTAAAAAAATAAGTGAGATATGTAGTAAAAAAGGAACGGAAAAAATAATAATGAATCATTAACTCTTTATATCAATAAAAGTGATATAAAGAGTTATTTATCTAATGCGAAAATTTAGATAGAAAACTTTTAATATTGGGAATGAACCAATAAAATTTTATATAACATTAAAATGATAGACTATACACTTTAGAAAGGAAAAGAAAAATGGAAAGAAACGAAAAGAATATTTCTCAAAAAAACCAAAAGATAAAAAATCAAATGAGAAAAACTAAAAAAAATAATAATGCAAATGTAAAGGAAGTAAAAAAAGAAAGAAAAAGTCCAAATAATAGAAGTCTAAAAAGAAAGGAAGATAAGAAGTTAGAATTTGGATTTAAAAAAGAAAAGCTAAAAATAATACCACTTGGTGGAATCCAGGAAATTGGTAAAAATATTACAGTATTTGAATACGGAGATGATATTGTAATAGTTGACTGTGGATTAGCATTCCCAGAAGATGACATGCTTGGAATAGACTTAGTAATACCAGATTTTACATATTTAGAAAAAAATCAAGAAAAAATTAGAGGTCTAGTAATAACACACGGACATGAAGATCATATTGGAGCAATCCCATATTTTTTACAAAAAATCAATGTACCAATATATGCAACAAAATTAACAGCAGGATTAATTAGTCACAAATTAGAGGAACATAAACTTTTAAAAAGTACTAAATTGAAAATAGTAAATCAAGGACAAACGATTACTCTTGGAAAAATGAGAGTTGAATTTATTAAAAGCTGTCATAGTATACCAGATGCAGTTATACTTGGAATTCACACACCAGCAGGAACTGTAGTACATACTGGAGACTTTAAAATTGATTATACTCCAATAGATGATGAAAGAATGGATTTCGGAAGACTTGCAGAACTAGGAAACAAAGGTGTATTGGCTTTAATGTCAGACAGTACAAACTCTGAACGTAAAGGTTACACAATGTCTGAAAGTACTGTTGGAGAAGTATTTGATAAATTATTTTTCAATTGTACAAAAAGAATAGTTGTTGCGACTTTTGCTTCAAATGTGCACAGGGTTCAACAAATTGTTAATTCAGCAGTTGCAAACAATAGGAAAATTGCGGTATGTGGAAGAAGCATGATAAATATGATAAATACAGCTATGGAATTAGGTTACATTGATGTTCCTAAAAATGTATTTATTGATATTGATATGATAAAAAATTATACAGATGATCAATTAGTTATAATAACAACTGGTAGCCAAGGTGAAACAATGTCAGCTCTTACAAGAATGGCATCAGGAGAACACAAGAAAGTAACAATAACAGCAAATGACTTAGTTATAATATCTGCAAATCCAATACCAGGAAATGAAAAATATGTAGCAAAAGTAATAGATGATTTAATGAAAATAGGTGCAGATGTTGTATATAGTTCATTAGAAGATATACATGTTTCTGGTCACGCTTGTCAAGAAGAACAAAAACTAATGTTATCATTAATTAGACCTAAATATTTTATTCCTGTACATGGAGAGTATAGACAATTAATAGCACATAGTGAAACTGCTAAAAAAATAGGAATAGATCCTCAAAATATTTTCTTAACAACTAATGGAAGAATATTAGAATTAAATGAAGATGAGGCTGCTTTAACAGGAAGTGTACCATTTGGAAAAATAATGGTTGATGGTTTAGGAGTCGGAGATGTTGGAAATATTGTTTTAAGAGACAGACAACATTTATCACAAGATGGTTTAATAATTGTTGTAATGTCAATGGATTCTGCTACTGGTGAAATTGTTGCAGGACCAGATGTTATTTCAAGAGGATTTGTATATGTTCGTGAATCTGAGAATTTAATGGAAGATGTTAAGAAAATGCTTCGTGAAGAGGTTCACAAATTAGAAGAAAATGGGGTAAGAGATTGGGCTACTATCAAATCAAAGCTTAAGGATTCTTTAAGAGATTATATTTTTGCAAAAACTAAAAGAAATCCAATGATATTACCTATAATCATGGAAGTTTAAATTTTAAAAATAATTAATTAGAAATATTTTAGATTACGATATTACTTTTTCTACTCCTTACTGGTTGGATTCGCTGAAACTGTAGAAAAATAAATTTTCACAGTTTCAAGCTCACCTGCCCAAACTGCGCGTTGATACGAAAAAAGTAATATCTACATCTAAAATATTTTTATTTAGTTTAAAAGCAAAAGGAATTGTAAAACATTAAAAGATTTGATATAATGCCGATTGTAAATTTTAAAAGGAGAGATTTTTATGGATAGTAAAGACCTAGCAAATGTAATATTTCCAGATGCAAAGGAAATTTCATATTATGAAGAAAAATATCCTGAAAGAAATTTGAAAGAAGGAGCAGTTGTAACAAGGTTTGCTCCAAGTCCAACAGGATTTGTACATATAGGAGGACTATATCAAAGTTTAGTTGCTAAAAAAATGGCTGAACAAACAGAAGGCGTATTTTTTGTAAGAATTGAAGATACAGATCAAAAAAGAGAAGTAGATAATGGTGTTAATGAAATATTAGATGCATTAGATGATTATGGATTATCTCCTGATGAGACAGTAGGAACTAATGGAAAAGATAAAGGAAATTATGGCCCATATATTCAAAGTGCAAGAAAAGAAATTTATGAATCATATGCTAAATATTTAATTGAAAAAGGAATGGCATATCCATGTTTTTGCACAGCAGAGGAACTTGAACAAATAAGAGAAAATCAAACAAAGGCAAAAGAAAGAACAGGCTACTATGGAAAATGGACCAAATGTAGAAATATGCCAATAGATATGGCAATTGAAAAAATAAAAAATGGAACTCCATATATAATTAGATTAAAATCACCTGGAAATCCAGATAAAAAAATAAAACATAAAGATGTAATAAAAGGAAATATTGAATTCCCTGAAAATGATCAAGATGTAATTATAATAAAATCTGATGGATTACCAACATATCATTTTGCACATGCAGTTGATGATCATTTAATGAGAACAAATTTAGTTGTTCGTAGCGATGAATGGGTAGCTTCAGTTCCATTACATTTGCAATTATTCTATTGCTTAGGATTTAAAGCTCCTAAATATGCACATATAGCTCCAATAATGAAAGAAGAAAATGGAAATAAGAGAAAATTAAGTAAAAGAAAAGATCCAGAAGCAGCAGTAAGCTATTATAAAGAAGAAGGAATACCTAAAGAAGCTGTTGAAGAATACTTAATGAATATTGCAAATTCAAACTTTGAAGGTTGGAGAAAAGGAAATAAAGATAAAAACATAAAAGAATTCAAGTTTGAAATTAATAAAATGGGAGTAAGTGGAGCTTTATTTGACATGACAAAGCTTTTAGATGTATCTAAAGGTGTAATTTCTCGTTATAGTGGAGAAGAAGTTCTAAATTACGTTTTAAATTGGTCAGAACAATATGATAAAGAATTATATGAATTGTTAAACAGAGATAAGGAATATAGTTTAAAAATATTTAATATTGAAAGAGGAAACGAGAAACCAAGAAAAGATATTGCAAAATGGTCAGATGTTAAAAATAGCATTATATATATGTTTGATGATGAATTTGAAAAAATAAAAAAATATGAATATCAAAAAATAACAGATCAAAATGAAATAAAAAATATAACAAAAGAATATATTGAAAATTATTTTAATATTAATGATGATAAACAAACATGGTTTGATAAAATGAAAGACTTAGCTGAAAAATTAGGCTATGCAAGAGAAGTAAAAGAATATAAAGCTAATCCAGATAATTATAAAGGACATGTTGGTGATATAAGTACAGTAATAAGAGTAACATTAACAAAAAGAGCAAACACACCAGATCTTTATGAAATAATGCAAGTTCTTGGAGACAAAAGTGTAAAAACAAGATTAGAGGTTAAATAATGGAATATAATGTTGGAGATATTGTTGAAACAAAAAAACAACATCCTTGTGGAAGCAAACAATGGAAAATTAAAAGAGTTGGAGTAGACTTTAAATTAGAGTGTGTTGGTTGTGGACATGAAATAACCTTAGAAAGGCCCAAAGCTCTAAAAATTATAAAAAAAATAGTTAATTAAAAAACGCATTAATAATGAAAAATTACAGTAATTTAATAAAAAATATATAAAAAAGAAATAAAAATTATATAAAAAAAATATTGACCTTGCGAATTTTTAGAGATAATATTAAGTAGTAAGTTGATAATAATGCTATACACTTTGTAAGTACTTTTAACGAAGCATTAAAACTTTATCAATTAATTTTTTAAAATTTAGTATTTTTTTAAATAATGAAGGGAGAAAATATGGTAAAGAAAGTTTTAACTATTATTAGTTTAGTGTCTATCTCTTTAATGGCAGGAATACTAATAGTATCAGCGGTAGAAAAAAGTGGAGAAAAACAAGGTGAATATGTAAGCGTTGCAGATAACACTGACGATAGCTCAATCCATAAAGGAGCAGAAAAACCAAAAGTAGATATTAAAATAGAAAAAAAAATTGACCAAAAAAAGGATGTAGTAACAGTTACATATTCTGAAGCAGAATTAAAAGTAGATGAAAATGGCTATGCTTGGCTAAAAATACAGCTAGCACCATTACAAGATGGAGAGTATTATTACTCTGATGATTATTATTATTCAATAGGTGATAATGTTGGAACATTATCAGATAGTCCATATGATTACTATTTTGGATTAAATGAAGATATGCTTGAAGAGGCAGCAAAACAAGGAAAAGATGTTGTTGTTGATGATGTAATACAATGGCTAGGAAAAGAAAATGATACTAAAAATATGCGTCTAACAGATTTAAAAATAATTGTAAAAACAAGTAATATAACACTATATGATAAAGATGATGAAACTGAATTATGGAATGAAGAAACTTATAAAAAAATAGTAAGTGAATCACAAGTTAGTGAAGTAACAGAAACAGAAACTGAAAAAAGTAAAGATAAAACACCAAAAACAGGAAATACAAGTACAATAATAGTAATAGCATTAGGAATTTTATCAATAATATCTTCAGCAGGAGCTATATTAATAAAAGAATAATATAGGTATATAAAGAAATATCTTAAAATAAAAATGTAAAATCTCTTGAAAGTAAGAACTTTTAAGAGATTTTTTATATTATAAGAAAGTTCGCTGAACTTACTATAATATAAAGCATTTCACAGAAAAATTGTTATACAATTTTTCGCGGACGAACAAAGACGCAGACTTAAAAATATTTTAAGCTGAACAATATCAATAATGTCTGCTTTTGTTCAGTGAAATAAATAATACGACAGAGATTGACAATTTAATACGGTAATGATAACATAATCAGAGAAAAAAAGACACAAAGGTGAATAAATATGAAAAACTTCAAAAGCCTTAGGGCTGTAAGAGAGAGAGAGAGAGAGAGAGTTACACTTTTAGAAAACAATCTAAAGGTTTATTTATTATACCCAAAATAAAGGAAGACATATAGTCATATGACTATATGCCTTTTTTGTGTTCAAAATACTAAAGCTTAAATAATAAAAAAGGAGGAAGAAAAATGTATGATGATGTAACAACAGATGATGAAAAAAAGAAAAAACGAATATTAATAATATTGCTAATATTATTAATATTCATACTACTAATCACATTCTTTTTATTACGTAAAAAGAAATATGTAATAACATTTGATACAAATGGTGGAAGTGAAGTAGCATCAGTAGAAGTAAAAGAAGATGAGAAAATACCAAAGCCAGAAGACCCAACAAGAGAAGGGTACATATTTGCTGGTTGGTATTATCAAAATGAATTGTATGACTTCAACACTCCAGTAAAAAGTGATATAACGTTAAAAGCGGAGTGGGAAGAAGATGGAGATAAAGAAGTAGAAGGGGTAGAGTTAAATGTAACAGAATTAACATT
>CANQAH010000017.1 GCA_947588885.1 uncultured Clostridia bacterium | reverse complement strand
GCAAAAGAAAAAAATATCTTGAATTGTCCGCGTCTTTGTTCTATGCGCCAAATTTTTGTTAAAAAATTTGTGTGCAAATCTGGCAAAGCCTTTATATTATAGGAAATTCGGAGAACTTTCCTATAATATAAAAAATCACAGCTATATTAACTGTGACTCTATAAATTTTCCATTCTTTTTTTTAGTTCTTTTAAATCATTCCAAAAGTAAATTTTTTTAGTTTCATCTCTTAATAATGCAGCGGGATGAAATGTTGGCAAATATAGAATATCTTTCTTTTCCATCCACTTTCCTCTTGTATTTGTTATTCCATATTCACTTCCCAATATTGTCTTAAGTGCCACATTTCCTAGTAGCACAATTATTTTAGGTTTAACTAACAATACTTGTGCTCTTAAATAATCCAAACATGCATCTGCCTCGTCCTTTTCTGGATTTCTATTCATCGGTGGTCTACATTTTACAATGTTCGTTATATATACATCTTCTCTTTTTATGCCTATTCCTTTAAAAGCTTGATTCATCAATTTTCCAGCTTTTCCAACAAATGGCTTACCTTGTGCATCCTCATCTGCCCCTGGACCTTCTCCAATGAACATTACTTTTGCATTTCGATTTCCATCATCTAGAACTATATTATTTCTATTATTACACAATTTACATTTTTTACAACCTTTTATTTGCTCCTCTAATTGTTCAAATGTATTTACCATTAACTTCTCCCTTACAAGCTTATAATTGCAGTAGCAACTTGGAAAGCCTTTCCTTCTGCTCTATATGAATGAACTTCATCTTTATTGCAAGTACTGCAAATTTCACAATCATATATATTTTCTTCTTTAATTCCTTTCTTCTTTAGTAATTCATTGTTTATACCAACAGTATCGATATAAAATTTTCCAGACTTTTCACCTTTTCTTATATATGTATTTATATCTCTCAAAAATGAAAATTTTTCTTTAAACATTTCTTTCACATCTTCATCTACTTCAAAGCAGCATTTTCTAATTGAAGGACAAATACATACTATAATATCTTTTGGATCACTCTGATATTTCTCAATCATTTCTCCTATTGATTTTTCTATTATTCTTTTATATGAACCTCTCCATCCTGAATGGATATTTCCAATGACTTTTCTTTTCGTATCATACAAAAGATATAAAATACAATCCGCATTTGTTGTTGCTAATATAATATCTTTTTTATCTGTTATAAGTCCATCTGTATCTTCAAGTTCTTCATACTCATATCTTTTATCAATACATCTAACATTTTCCGTATGATGTAATTTAGGTAAAACTACATTTTCTCCATTAAGGCCAATTGCTGAGCATACTCTGTTGTATCCTTCTCTATTAATGTTTCCAGCATACCCTGTTGTTTTCACAATTAGATTTTCACTTTTCAAAGTATATGCATGTTTTATGTTTAAATCTATTAAAGGTTTAAACTGTATGTAATTAATACCATTCTTCTCTTTTTTAATAATATTTTTATTAATATTCATATGTTCTCCTTGATATGTATTCTACCACATATTTTTCATTTAATCTATTATTTTAAAAACTAAATTTGATAAGCCTTTATATTATAGGAAATTCGGAAGAATTTCCTATAATATAAAAAGAGAATTTCTTATAAAGTGAATCATACATTTCCCACTCTATTTATGAAATTCTCATCTGCTATTTTAATATATCTTTTATAAAAATTATTTCTCCTTCATTCGTATTTAGTCTTATATTTGGAAAAGTTCTTAACATAAATTCATTTGAAAATAATTTTTTAGTTATTTCCGGTTCATTCATTTGCTCTTGTCCATAGTACACTCTTCTTGCTCTTTCTTGATATATACTAATTGCCGTAAATGTTACAATTGCATCAATAAATAAAATAATAAATAAAATTAAAGCAATTAAATTTTTTTTAGGAATTTTATTTATTATTTTATCTACATTTGGTTTTACTAAATATATCATTCCTAGTGACAAAAAGCCCCAGAAAATACTATATAATAAACATATTCTACCATTTATATTATATGGCAAATAATAATAATCCCAAAACCTCAATCCATAAATTGCTTCTAATGTAAAACTTAAGGCATACTCTACAATAGCACCAGCTATTATTCCATATGTAAAAACTTTTATTTTTGAATCTTTGAATCTGTTTAAAGCAATTATTATCAAAACCGCTCCTACACCATACACTGGGCAAAATGGTCCGTAAATAAAACCTTTTCTACTTTCAACAAATTTCATAGTAATAAAACAGAAAGCAGTTTCAACAAACATCCCTATTATACTAAAAATAGTAAAATACCATATTAAGTTAGATAGATAATCTTTCGTTTGTTTATTCATTTTATCTCCTGTTGGTGGTATTTTACTATATTTAATGTCTTTTTTCAATATATCAATTTACTAATTGTCGTCATCTCCAATATCAGGTTCTAAGTAACTGAAAAAAGCTTCTCTTTGTATTCATTCATCACTCTCTTCCATTACAGTTAAATTTTCAATGGAAAATCTTAAGCATTGATTTATAAAATCATTTACTGATGGCAAATTATTTTCTGCTACTATATTTCTTATCTTTTCCAATAGATCTGCTTCAATTCTACATGTGAATTGTTCATATTCCTTTTTCTTTTTTATTTTAATTACAAAATCTGGCATTTTCTTCACCTCTGTACTATTGTAATATATTTTATGATATAATGATATACTCTCGTGTATACTCTCTTGTGACTTTATTGGTGAATTATGTTATTATGCTATTGCTTTTATAAACTTAATATCAGGCCATAACATTTTATTTGTAATAAATCAATTTTTTCTAATATTTACGAACAACAATATATTAACTCAGGAAATAATATATTATTAAAACTTTCTCTAAAAAGCAATAATAATTTTAAAAAAATTTTGTGCAAAGCCTAAGTTTCAAAAAGAACAATAGCGGACATTTTTATATGTCATACTATTTAACTTCATTGTAAAGTCCGCGTCAATTGTTCGCACGCCAAAATTTCTTTAGAAATTTTGTGTGCAATTTGGGCGAAGCCTTTATATAATAGGAAATGCAAAGCACTTTACTATTATGCAAAAAAAGGAAGAAGCTTTTATACTTCTTCCTTTTTTATTATAAGCTTACTTTTTATTTTTTGTCTTTAATATATCTTCATCATCATATTTACGTTTTCTTACTACTACTGTTACTGTTGTAGCAATTATTAATACTGCTGCTACTATTAATGATGTTAATATAATTTTTACTGCTTTGTTAATATTTTCAGCTCTTAAGCTTAAACCAGTTGGTTCAGAGAATGTAACTGTATCTCTTGGTGCATATGCATCTCTTTCTGTTTTTATTATAGTTTTTCCTGCAGCTGTAGTATCTGCAACCTCTGCCTCTTTTGGCTGATATCTCTTATCTGGTTCTAGGTCTATAGCTGCATAATTATAATTATATCCAGCTTTGTATAATGGTAATTGTTTAGATATCAAGTTAGCATTACCTGGTATTGCTTCTGTATCTCTTCTACCTACTGAGTTACTATACATTACAATTTCTAATAAGTTATCATAATTCATAGTATTAATTGCAGTTTCATTAGCTTGTGCCATTGTAGATACATATGTTTCTTTTATTGATACTCCACCATCTTTTCTTTCTTCTGGTGTCTTAGCAGGTATTAACTCTGTTGTTAATTGTGGATTTCGTTCAGAAATTTGTGCACTACTTATACTTTCATCTATTGTTGTATATACATCTTTTAGTTCTACCTCTGTAAGTACAGGTACCATTTTTCCTGTTTCATCAACATCATATTTAGGTCGTCTATTTTCATCTACTGCTGTTTTGTTATACTTGATATCATCTTCATGGCAGCTCATGTTCTCATTTCCTGATACTACTAAATTATTTTTAGTTACATCTGTAATGTTTCCATCACCATCTCTTGTTACATTTACATAAGGTCTTTGTTTGTCATCCATTAAAGATGTTTCTACTTTCACATATTCTCCAGAAGCATTTTTTACATAAGCAACTTGAGATAATTTGTTCTTTCTATCTTGTTCTGATGTATCTTGCCAATAATTATTTTCAAAATTGTTTTCAGAAAGAGATTTATCAATACTTAAGTCATTATCTACATAATCAATTAATTGATCTATAGTTGTTTTAACAACTTGGTCATTATATGCAAATCCGTAATTTTCCTCAGTATCTGCTGTAGGTAATTTATTAGTATAATAATGTAATCCTAAATATCTACCATAAATTATACCTTCACCTGTGTTAAAGCATTCAACACCAGGAACAGCATTATTCAATTCATCTTTTTCATAATCTGCAACAAGCCTATATAGTTCTCCCATGTATTTTCTACTTGCTAACTCTGGTCCAACATAATCAATTTCAGAATTATTTTCAACTGTAATTTTATATGTTATCTGTACTGTCAATCCTTTTAAGAAGCTTGCTTCAATTGCTATATACTTAAATCCTTGTGCATCATCATTTAAACTTTCTTTTTTGATTTCTGTTATTTTACTAATACTAGCACTATTGTTTCCTTCTGCCTTTTTAATATCTCCATTATCTTCAAATTCTACTGAAAGAACTGCTCCTGTTCCATCGTTCTTTGATAATGTTAATGTATTAATTTCAGATCTAATATTAATTCTTGTTTCAGGTCTTTTTACTAAACCAAAGTCTATATTTGCAATTCTATATTGATGTGATGTACCACTTACTACTTCAGGTTTATCACTACGATTATTTTGTTGATCACCAGTAGTTGTTTCAACTGTTTTATATGCTATAGTATCCTGTTTTTCTATTTCAACATTAAATTTAGCTGTATTAGCAACCATTGCTGTATTATCTATTAATTGTTCTTGATTATTTTTCAAAATTTCTTTATATTCTTCAGTTAAGTTTACATCTTTGTCATCAACATAAGCTGCTAAAACTTCTGCATTCTTATTTGTAATTGTTCTAGAATATGTATTAACTTTTATTCTTCTAGGCTCATAATCTCTTGCATCAGATAACCTTGTTGATTCTAGAGCTTTTGCATTGTCATTACTACTTAAGTCATGCCATTCATTATTTAATGTTGGTTTTCCTGGTTTATTATATTCCTCTATTCCTGTAACTGTTGAACCATAAGCAGCATCACTAGCACTTACAGGTGTCGCATTTACCATATCAGTTTGATATGCTGTATTTTTGTAATCTTGTCCATTATATTTCAATGTTTCTACAGAATTACCATATTCAAATCTAACTACATATAATCCAGAAACAAAGTCTTTAAATTGGTAACTACCATTTGAATCTGTTTTTGTTCTTGCTTTAAATTCATTATCAGCAAATGAATTATCAGGCCATATATACTCAAATTCATAATCTAACATTTCTAGAGTTACACCACTATCTGTAGTAACTGATATATGATCCTCTGGATTTATTTTAATCTTTTCAACTAATGTAACATCGACATTTTCTATTCCATGTTCATTTGTTGTATCATATATTCCATCTGCTTCCTCAAAATCTTCTCTTCCGTCTTCCCAAGCAACACCATCTATTGTTCTTGGATCTCCAGATTTTAATTCAACAGTTAATACTGGTGCTGTTTCTGTATCATCTTCTAAGAATTTCAAATCAATGTTTGTTCTTGTTGCACCTTCCATATTAATATTATCAGGTGCAGAATTTCTATCTATTCTACCAGAAATTTGTCCTTCAGCATATGATGTTGTATTATGTCTCTTTACGTGATCTTCTGTATAAGTTGATGAATATTTCGTTAATTCTGCAATATTACATTTATTTCCTAATAAATCTGGTCTTTCTGCTGGAGTACTTGTAACTTTTTGATCATTTTCTCCTTCTTTTACTCCAGGTACATTTTCAACAGTCGTACTTTCACTTGCTGCTGCTTCAAATCCGTTTAAGTCAACCTCATATGTAACAAATACTTCCATTTTCTCACCTGGTGCAAGTGAATTTGTATTAAATCCTGTTTTTTCTTCATTTAGAGCATTTAAATCATCTGATACTACATAATTGAATCCATCAGGTCCACTGCTTGCTTCTACTGGGTGTCTATCATCCTCTATATCAAATTTTAAGTCACCAGTTATACGTGCTCCTGAGGAATCTTTTGCAATTTGTGATGCAGCTAAATCTTCAGCTTTGTTATATCTATATGTATCTGTAAGTTCTTCTGCAGGAGTATCTTCATTTGAAGGTTTTAATTTTCTGAAATATGGTGTTTCTGCAATGACTTGATCATGATGTACATTTCCTTCATTATCTAAAATATCTCCCTTAATTTGCTCTTTATTAACAATTGTGAATGTTTTATCATAATAATCTGTAAATTCATTTATAGATACATTTGTAAGTTCTGAACCATTATAAATGCCTATTTTATATGTTACAAATAATCGTAATTCAGTATTTTGTTTATATGCTTGGAATACTTGTTTTGTTATTGTATCTTCAATAGAATCATATACACTTGATCTATAGTAATAGTCAGAATTATATAATCCTATCTTATATGTTTGTTCTCTATACTGAAGATCTAATTGTTGTTTTAACGCATCTTCAGAAATTGGTGCTAAATTATTAAATGTATATGTTGTTTCTTGTTTATTTACTAATGCCTTAGCTGTATATAAATCTTTCTCAACACTTATATCAGTGTGATATCTTTCCAACAATCCTAAGTTAATTTGATTAAAGTATTCATCTACTGGTTTAAATTCTTTTTCAAAAACCTTTATATTATCATAATTACCTTTTTCTGGATGATACATTGTTTCATATGGTAATAAGAATCCAGGTTCAGACGTTCTTGCTCCAAATCTATACTGTTCTTTAATAAATCCTTGTTCATCATGAGTTATTAATTTTGATGTTAATTTAACATATGTATTATCATTTTCGGCATCATCAGCATTTTGTTTAATTTGAACATCTCCATTATTTTCTCTTACTGCAAAATCTGAATCATACTGTAAAGATGTTTCTCCATCTGGAACAAGTTCAGGAGTCTCTGGTTCTAAATCATCAAAGTATATACCTCCATTTTGTCCACCTGTTGATTTACCATTTGTTTGTCCAGTAGTTTTATCAACCGGTGTATCGCCCCAAACTTCTGTGAAATAACTATCGAATTTTTTCCTTTCTTCTGCATTTTCAACAACATAAGAATCATTTTTAAAAGTCTCGTAGTCTTTTCCTTCTCCTCTTGTATCATCTACTGTTTTCTTAAATTTACCTATCTTATCTTCTATTTCTGTTACATCGTCTCCTGCTGACTTCAAGAATTCAGTCGCTTCATATGTCTGTCCATCATATATAAATTCAACATCATACGATACAGCATAATTAGATGTGTCTAGTCCTTCAATACTTGGTAATACAATTTCATCAATTTTATATGCACCATTATCATCTATATATAATCTGTCATCAGCGAAGTTTATTATTTCATCACCTGTTTTTGCAAGAGCTAATTCTCTTTCTTCTTCAGTTAAATTGCTTCCATCTTTCTTATATGTAACTTTCCATACTTTTATTTCAACACTGTTTTTAGGTGCTTTTACATCTTTAGATCCTTCTCCATCATAACATCCTATTTTTCCACTGCTTGGATCTTTAGATTCGTCATTGTCAATCCATACAAATCCAGATAATCTAGTTGTTAGGTCAACTGGTCCGTCAAATGTTAAAAATTCTAATTCAACCGGTTGTAAATCTCTATCACCTTCACCATATTCTGCAGAATGAGTACCACCAGTACCTACATTTCCATCAATCTCAATAACTTTATGTGGTCCTGTAGCTTTGGCTTGTGGCTGCTGTTCCTCTCCATCTCCTGGATCTTCAACCGTATCAGGGTTACCATCATCTGGAGGTAATGTATTTCCAGTCCAATATTCATATGTACCACCTGATGTTTTATAGAAAAATTGCATTTTAAAATTTTTAATTTTAGCTAAATCATTCAAATAATTTACTTCAATATAAAATTTTTCATTTGGTGCAGGATATTTTTTAGCATATTCAGATTCTATAGTATGTTCTGCATCTTCATAATAATCCACTGGATCAAATTGGTCTTTATGTTTTTCTTCAGATTCAAATATAAATCTATAATTCTCACCTAATTTAAGTACACTATTACCTTCAGAGTCTAAAAGTTCATTTCCTTCTATATCTGTTCCAACTAATAATGTTGCAGAAATACCACAAAATTCTACCTTTGCCCTATCTCCTTGTTTAGTAACATATCTAGGATAATTTACTGTAAAAGGTCCTATATAATATTTATTTTCTATAGCATCAAATGTAACATCCATTTTGTCTCCAGAATCTGGTGTACTTGAAACATTATAATTAATTTTAAAATATCCTGAGTCTGTCATTTCAAATGAGTCACTACCATTAACGTTTTTAACATATGCTTGAAATGCTTTTGCTTCATTTGCAAAATCATTTGCAGGAACATCTACTTTATTATCTCCTACACTTTTTACATTCCACCATGCATATTGCACAAAACTGTAACCAGAACCTGCTTCTGCAGTTACTTCATAATATTTATCGTTATCAGCATCATACCATGCATACTTTTCATCACCAACTCCACCATATTCAACTACAGTATGAGGAGTTCCATCAACATCAACAGTATCTACTTCTCTAATACCACTTGAATCTCTTACTTCTATAACTGTAGTAGTTACATCAGTGTTTTGAGGTGTAAAACTAGCATATGAACCATAATCATTCTTTTCATATTCAGCTAAAACCCAAGCTTCTTGTGGAGTACAAGTTCTATCTGATTCTTTTGTGAAATAACCTGTTGTCAATCCTGTTCCTTTAGAGCAACAGAATAAAGATTTAATATTATGCAACTCATTAGGAGTAATAACTACATATTCTGTACCATTAATAGTTTGTTTTGTTATTCCAGGATAATTCACTAATGGTACTGCTGATCTACCAGATCCTTCTGGTTCATATGAAGCAATTCTTTCTATCGCTCCATTTTCTTCCTTTTTCGTATTCCATGAACTATCTCCTGTAGGTCTCTCTTGTGATTGTTCAGTTGCCTCAGCAGGTGTCAATGCAAATACTTTTTGTTTTGTTATCTTTGTATAGATAAATGAGGTTAGTAATAGTATGAATATTACAATTATTGATGTTTTTATACTTGTCTTTATTTTATTTTTCATACTATCACCTCCTTATTTTTCTTATCCACATAGATTTTAACTACATACAGAGCAATCAATAAGGTTATCAGCGTAGTACTAATTATCATAATATTAATCATACTTCCACCTGTTTGAATACCTATAATAATATCTGCTCTACTCATATCATCTTCTGATTCTGCTCTATTTCCTTCAGTAGAATCTATGTCTGCTATAGCATATTCATTATAACTTTGAGCTATCTCAAATGTGTTATTGAAAATTCCATTTGAATCTTCTGTCATTTGTTTTGTTAATATTAATGTAACTGTTCTAGTTTCACCAGGATTAATTAAATCATTTTCTAATTCTTGATTATATACGTATCCATCTGCACCTAAATACCAATTAGGACTTAATGAAGTGTCTAAATCAAGTTCAGGTGGTATGTAATCAACTAGACGTTTTACATATCCTGCAATTTCACCTTTATTTGCTATTGTAAGTGTATATTCAATAATTACTTTTGATGAAGATACATTTTTAGGATTAATATCAACTTTTGCAAGTTTTGGATTTTCCATCTCATATGTTTTTGTTTCTTTATTATCTTGAACTGTAACTTTGTTAATATTTGCATCCAATGATAAATCAAATATACCTGCACTTATTAATCCTATATCCATATCAGATACACTATTTCCATCAACTATAATCTTATCTGTAACAGCTTTATAATTTGAAGTTATTGCATCAGAGTTTTTATCAGCTGTTACTCCTTGTTTTTTATATTCAGTTAATCTATATTTTTGAGTATCATACTCAAATTTAATGTAATATTCTCCATTAGGAACATTTTCTAAGAAATATTCACCAGCAGCATTTGTAGTTGTTTGACATATAATATTTTGAGTTTCAGGGTCACATAATTTTACAGCTATATTAGACATTCTGTTTTCATTTTCATCTCTTTGACCATTTTTATTTGTATCTTCAAATGCTACACCAATAACTCTATAATTTTGAGAAATTTGTTCTGTTTCATTATTTGAGCCAATTTCTTTTTGATTAAGTTGAACTTGATTTTTTACTTCCTCAACTTTTTGTTGACCCAATCTATTTACAGTATATTCATTATTACCGCTATTGCTACTTGCTCCAGCATTATCTTGTCCTGCTTTTGCTTTTACGATATTTTCTATTTTTGGTGATTCAACTGTATCAATATTTGCACCAGAAATTGTCCAATTATTTGAAGTAAATTTTTCTTGCATATTTCCTGATAATCCAGAAACATAACATTCTACATCTATTTCTACTGTTTCACCTGATTTTACATCAACATTAGCTAACACTTTATTAGCAGAAAGTGCATTATATTCCTTATCTGGTGTTTTGCAAACAACTGAAGTTACTCTATATTCATCTGGTATATTATTTTCTACTGATAAACCATAAGCATCACCTTTACCATTGTTAGTAATTTTTAATGTATATTTAATTTTATCTCCTTCTTGAACATATCTATTATCTTTATTAGTATAATATTCGTATTCAAGTTGTGGTTTTAAAAATGTATATACATATTCATTTGATGTATATGTTTTATCTAGTTCATCTGCAGTTATTGTTGATGTTGAAGATAAAAGATTTCCATCTTCTCCTACATCACCAATTCTTATTTTTACTATAAATTTTTTTGATTCTTGTATTTTATCAATATGCCATGTAACTGTTCTGTTGTTTTCATCATATGAGCCATTTCCTTTAACTTCTACAACTTCCATTCCTTCAGGAATTTTTTGAGTAATTTCACAATTAGTCATATCTTTATCTGTTAAATTTTCAACATATGTAATCAATTCTGTTTTAAATCCTTCTTGTACCGCTTTATTGCCTATTGAATCCATTAATTTTATTTTTAATTTAGCTTGCTCAACAGGTAAATTTTCTTCATTTGATTCAATTGGTTTTTCTAATCCATCAGCATCTACATTATTATCACTTTCAATTCCATCAGGATTTGAACCTAAATCATTTACTTCAACTTCATAAGTTACTTCTTCTGTTTTTCCTGGTTCAATTTTATCTACTTTAATATGTAATTCTTTAGTATCTGGTTTTAATTCACCATTTTCAACATAAGTAGTTCCTTCTGGTATAGTGCTGTTTACAACAATATTTTCTGCAACTGTTCTACCTACATTAGATATTCTAACTGTATACTCTATGTGTTGACCTTCTACAACAGATTCTGTATCAACATTTGTAAAAGTCTCAACATTTAGTTCAGGTGCATCTCCTGTTGTTAATACTACCTTATCAGGTTCTCCTATTCCAACTGTTTTTGTTCCTGTATAATATGTTCCAAATGTTCCTGCTAAATTTACATTATTGCTTAAACCTTCTGGTATTTCAAAATTGTAAGAGAATAATAACATATCTCCAATTTTTAATGTTTCATCCATAACTAATAAATATGATTTTACCATCCTAATATCTGTAGGATTTTCTGTCCATCCATTAGCAGGATTGTTTAGATCATCTGTAGCTTCTCCATTTTCAGAATAATATACAGTTGTTTTAAATGAACTATCATAAGCAATTTCAGAAATCATAGGAGCAGTTTTATTTGTTCCTAAATCTTCTTCATCTATTATAGATTTATTACCTTCAAACATTGTTCTACCTAAAATATGAACATTGTTCATTTCTTCATCAGTGTTGTTAATTAATATCATTTTCATTTCAGCTACTTTGCTATCTGTAAATGTAGCTATTTTAGCTTCTTTTACACCTTGATTAACAGATATAACTGAATCATTATCTTCTTTGTATCCAGTTATCATTTGTGCATTTACAAATCCTTCTGGTGCAACAACTTCAATTGATGTATCAAAAGTTCCTTCTCTAGGATTAATCATAGATGATGAAGGTTCTGCCATCATATTCCAATCTGAACCTATTGCATAATTTGTTGCATCTTCATTATAATAATTCATCACTAATGATGCTGATTTAGAAGCTCTATACATATCAAGTGTAATATTAGTATTTAATATAATTGTTGTACCTCTTTCTTGATCTCCAAGTGAATATTTTCTTTGTGCTCCTTGTAGTGAAATTCTAACTACAACTTGATTGTTACTGTTTCTTAATGTTTCAATATTAGATGTTTCTAATTGTTCATCTCCATATAGAAGATTTATATCTGTAATTTCAACATTTTGTACTTCTTCTGGGAATGTTAATTCAAAAACTGGATTTTTATACATATCAGACATTGAATTAGCATTATTTAATGAAATATTTATTTGAACATCATCATTTCTAACTAATGTACTTAATTCATTTCTACTTAATGATACAGTTGCATTAGTTGTTGTATCTATAAGTTCAGTTGAAACTGTTTTTGTTCCCAAATCAGATGTTAAATTTTCAGTTAGTGTTGCTTTTCCAACATAATCACTTTTTAATGCTTTGAATGAACTTAATTCTAGTTTGCCATATGCTGTTTTATCAACAACTTTTACCCAGCTAATATTTAAAATGCCTTCACCTTCTGGATTATTTATTTTAAATATAATTCTATTAATTCTATTATCACCAAAAGTGATTGTGATATATCCATCACCATCATCTTCTGTATCTTTTGTTAGTGCTATTAATGATGTACCATCTTCAAGCAAAATTTCAAAATTTCCATTTTCACCAATTATAGAATTTAAGTTTTCTTTGTTAAGTTTTACATATCTATAATAACTACTATTTTCATTAGAAATAGAATTTGAATAAACATTTCCTTCTGCATCAACAAAATATTCATTAGCTTCTCTTATTTCTATTGATTTTACTAAATCTGTTCTAGAAATATTAGTATTTAATGAATTTTCAAACTCTAATTCATATTCTGGTTCATTTGAATTTGTATTTGCATATAAGTAACCTTTACTCATTTCTTGATTTTGTCTTGTTACTTGATATGTTACTATATTAGAATTTGCTTCAGATAAATTATATTCTTTATCAACAGAGTTATTTATTTCAGCTGTTCCTGTACCTGTAAATATGTTAGATCTTGCAGAAACAGTTGCATGCAAAAGATTATTTGATGAATCATTAAAATTTGAATATGTATAATTAATGATGTATTCGTCTTTACCATTACTCATTAAATACTTTCCGTCTTTTTCAACATTATCAACAGATATTATTACTTTACCATCTTGATATTTCCAATTCTCTACTGTAAATATTGAATCAGTTCCAGAAAGTCCATTTGTATATGCAGTATTTATTGCAGATACACTAACATTATTAACTGTAGTTCCATCAATTTGAGGAATATCAACTTGTATTTCAGTATCTTTTATAGGTAATGTTTGTGTTCCTTCAGCATATGCATCTACTTTTAATTGAACTAATGCTTCGTTTACACCATCTTTAACATATGGTATACATTTTTCTACATTACTATCAACAAGTAAATTAATATCATTTCTTACATCAAATACTGGTTTTTGAGATTTAGTTAATATTTCTTCATTACCATCATTATCAACATATGTTGCAAGTAATTCAATATCAACACCATTTTGTAATTTGTTCATATCAATTGATTCTTCATCTTTTAATTCAATAGGAATATAAATTTTAATTTCTATTCCTGAATTAATTTGCTTAATTCTTATTTTATTTTCTTCAATTGATTGAATATACTCACCTAATGATACATTCTCTCTTAATTTAAATATTTGATTTTCTAAATCTTTAATTTCGATTTTAGAATTCTTCAAGTAACCTTTTTCTTTAACACCTAAAGTTATTTCAATAGCATAACTATTATTAAGCAAGTCTTCTGTATTTTCATTGTTTTCTTCTTGCTGTTCTGGTTGTTGCTCTACTTCTTCAGCTGTTTCAGGTTCTTGTTCTGTTTCTTCAGTTTGTTGCTGTTCATCTTGAGATGTTTCTTCAGTACCTTCCACTTCTTGCTGGTTTTCTCCAACATTTTCTGATGTTTGCTCTTCATTACCCTCAGAAACATTGTCTTCATTCTGTTCCTCACCATTTTCAGAAACATTATTTTCATTATTTGGCTCCTCTGGTTGTTGAGGTTCAAGCCATACAAATTGAGCTGAATACGTAATATCTTCTTCAGCTGCAAATGAAATTAATGTAGTTCCGAGAGTTGCAAAATTACTAAACACCATGATAAATGCGATTAGGCCTGCAATAATCTTTTCTCCCAATTTCTTAGTCTTTTGCATAATTTACCTCCACATATTCGCGCTTTTTTAAACTCTTATGGTTTTTATTTTAAATGCAAAACTTCAGCTGTCAATCTTATAAAAGCCACTAATACTGTTTTCTTGAAATATTGTAACAGAAAATATTTACGGAAAACAGCGAAAAATAGCTTTTTTTACAATTACATTAAATTTTTTTACATTGATTAAAATTTTCCTTCAAAATTTTACATAATTCGACACTTTGTTTTGCCTTTTTGATATATCTATTTATTATTTTACCTCATTTTCCAGCATTTTTCAATGTTTTTTTGAATTTTAATTTTTTTACTCACACTTTTTTTATTTTTTCATACAATAAATTAATAAGAACAAAAGCGGAACAATTTCCTATTAATTTGGTCAAAGCCTTTATATAATAGGAATTGCAGAGCACTTTCCTATTATATAAAAATCCATTCTAATAAATTTTTAAAAGATGCATACAATTATATCAGGAGGTTTTAGATGAATAATCTAGATAAAAATATGTTAATAAAAATGCTGTCTAACATGGATTCTAAGGATTTAGAAGAAGGTTTAAAAAAGGCACAAGAAATTCTAAATCAAAAAAAAGCTAATAAATAAAAGCTTTTATAATTAAAAGGAGGTATTTATATGGATGAAGATTTAGCTAAAAAATTAACTGATATTCTCAATGAAAAAAATATTAACATAAATGAAATTTTAGAAAATTTTCAAGCTAATTCTTCTGATGAAAATACCAATAATACTCAATCAAATAATCAATTTGATGCAGAAACATTACTAAAAATTCAAAATTTACTTAAAATATTAAATTCCAAAAAGGATAGTAATGATGAACAGTTGTTACGTTCTTTAAAGCCATATTTAAGAGAATCTAAAAAGACAAAAGTTGATCAATATATTAAGCTTTTACATATTTTAAAATTGTTTGAAAATTTTCAGGAAATGGGAGGAAATATTAATGACTTTCTATAATCCATTATTTCCTCCTTTTTTAAATTTTCCAAATCATAATTCAACAATTTATCCTAAACCTGTGGAAAACAATTTAGAAAAAGATAATAAAAAAAGCTGTAAAAATGATTTTGTTCAAAATCATTCTTACAACATATTTGAAGCATCTGATTCATTAATAATTCTGTCAATATTATATATCTTATATACTCAAAAAAAGCGAAATATTCCATTAATGCTATGTCTATTTTTGCTTTTATTTGATTAACTTATTTCTATATTTTCACCATCTAAATAAATTACCGGTAACTTATAGTCGTTGTCTGGAATTTCTTTTACTACATTTGCAATCCTTACTTGTGTTGGATCAATTGAGTTAGCACATATAATTGCTTTTTTATTCCCATTTGCCCCAGCATGAGCAAGGCCTCTTATTTTGCCTGTAACTATAATATTTTCCCCTGCAATTACTTCAGCGCCATAATTTAGATCTCCTAAAACAGCTATACTACCTGTATATTCCTCTCTCTGACCTGAACGCAAATTTCCTTTTATAAATTTTGTTTCTGAAGTATCTATAGAACTTTCAAATGTTCTTTTAATAGCATGTAGACCTAAAACTTCACTAGTATCTCCAAAAGTTATTTTTGTATCAATTTCTTTAGATAAAATTGTTCTTACACCTGTTTTTTCAATTTCACTTAATGCTTTTCCTATAATATGAATAGGTTTTTGTTCTTTTTCAAAATATTGCTTTATACGAGGTAATTTTAAATGAAACTCTTCCATTACTTCTTCTGTTTCAGCTGCAGCATTTATCATTATTCTTATTTCTTCTTTAGTACTAGAAACTCTTAAACAACTTTTCATTATTTTAAAATCTCCTTAGTTTATATTTTATCTAACATATTCCATTTCTTGTGATGCAGTAACATCTTCGTTTACTTGTTCGATATTCATTCCAAAATATTCTCTAATAATTTCTCTTACAACCTCAGCAACATAATATCCATGTCCACCATTTTCAACTATTGCAACAACTGCAATCTCTGGATCATCAAATGGTGCAAATCCAGCAAACCACGCATTTATATAATTACCTGCTTCTGTTGAACCAGTTTTTCCACCAACTGTAATTGGGAAGTTTTTAAATATTGAACTAGCAGTACCATCATCAGTAACATCTCTCATTCCTTCTAAAACTGCATTCATATTTTCATCACTAATCTGCATATTATCTACATCTTTCGTTACTGTACCTAATTTTGTTTGAAGATATTGTTCTATATCCGCTGTAGAAACTTGTTTACCATCTGATGTGACTACATTCTTTATTAGAGTTGGATTTACAACTCCACCTCTATTTGCAACCATTGCTATATATTTTGCGACTTGTAGTGGTGTAAAGTCATTATAACTTTGACCAATTGAAGCAGATAATAATGTACTTTCTGGAGCTGTGTCATTTTTTTCTTCGGATGTTTTAGGAGATGCTAATGTTCCAGCACTTTCATATGGCAATTCTATACCTGTTTTTCTACCAAGTCCAAAATAATTAGCATAACTAGATAATTTATCTAATCCTAATCTATCTCCTGTTTCATAAAAATAGTAGTTACATGAATTAGCCAAAGCTCCTGAAACATTTAATCTTCCATGTCCTACATGATAGCTATCATAAAACCAACAATGCGGATTTGAGCCTTTAGGATAAATTCCTGTGTCATTAATTCTTTCTGTTGTAGTAATTGCCCCTTCTTGTAATCCTGCAATTGCTGTTACCATTTTAAAAATAGATCCTGGGGCATATGTTCCTTGAATTGCTCTATTTAAAATGGCTGAATTCTGTTGATATTCATCTAATTTAGCTTGAGTAATTCCATTTAAAAATTGTGATGGTTCAAAATCAGGTACACTTGCCATTGCTAAAACTTCACCAGTTTTTATATTTAAAACAACAGCTGCTCCTCCTTGCGCTTCATAAACATGTCCGAATCCACCACTTCTAATTTTTTCAATATTACTTTTTAATGCATTTTCTGTTATATTCTGCAAATTTGAGTCTATTGTTAAAACAACATTTGCACCACCAATAGCATCTTTTGTAATATATTCACCCGTAGCAGTTCCATCAACTGTCATATCAATTTGTTTTGTTCCATTTTCACCTTTTAGATAATCTTCAAATAAATATTCAATACCTGTTTTTCCAATGTAATCATCTTTTTCATATTTATCTGACTTTGCAGAATATTCTTCTGCATTAATTCTTCCAATATATCCTAGAACGTGTGAAGCTAAGCTTCCATTTGTATAAACTCTATTTGATTGAACTTCTACAGAAACTCCTGGGAGCTCTTCTCCTTTTTCATTAATTTCCAAGGCACTAGCTCTAGAAACATTTGATGCAATTTCAATTCCTTTTGTTGCAGAATACCCTTTTTCTTCTATTGTATATCTTAGTCCTATTATTCGAGCAGTAATTTGTACATCATCTTCCTGTATACCATATTTATCTTTCATTACATAAAAAGCTTCTTCTGGACTTGCCTCAGGTGCAATTCCATGAGCATCTCTCCACTCATTTAATTGTTGATCATCTGAAAAATTATATTGAAATGGTTCAACCAAAATTGGAAAATCATTTGTATATTGATCTCCATTTCTCTCTAATATTTCAGCTAAAACATACATTGCATTATTTACTTCTTCTGTAGTGGCTTTTGTTTTGAAAAGCTGTACATTAAATCCCATTTCCGTTTCCGCTAATACAGTTCCTGTCCTATCAAGTATTTTTCCTCTTGCAGCCTTGACTACAGCTTCTTTAGTAAGTCTTGTATTTGATGTTTCTCGGTATTCTTTTCCATGTACAATCTGAAGGTTAAATAATTGCACAAGTAAAACAATTCCTATAATATAAACAAGTGTTGTAATCATATTAAATCTAAAATTACTTTTTTCTGTTTCTGTCTTCTTTGTCAATTAATCACCTTCCTTCTAATTTTTTTATTTAAAAATATCGTGTCAAAATATTTTTTTGTTTAAATTGTTTTTCTAATTTATACCCAAATTTCAATAAAAATTTATAAAATATAAGTGTTACTATTGCATTATATAATACTTCAATTGCTAAAATCTTAGCAAATCCTGCAAATTCAAATGGTATTTCAAGCGTAAATACATTCATCATATAGTTAGCAATTTCACAAATTACAGTCATCCCCATTACCATTATCATTATTGTAAGTTTACTTTCCTTTGAAAAGTTTTTATCAAAATATCCAGCAATAACCGCTATTAAGCAAAACATAAATGCAGTAACACCAAGAGTTCTACCAATTACCAAATCAAGCGTTATTCCAGTTAATAAAGCAATCAATATTGAAAATAGATTATTAGTAAAAAGTCCTAAAAATAATATAAATATTATAAAAATATTAGGACTGACTCCTGCAATTGTAAACCAACTAAAAAAGTCAGCTTGAATAAAATATAAAATTATGAAAATAACGTACATAAGTACACCAAGAAGAAATTTTTTCATATCTCTAAAATCCTTATTTTATAACTAATACTGTATATAGTTTTGAAAAGTCAACTGCTGTCTCAACAATAGCATATCTATCAGTAATATTAGTTGTATTTACAACTTGTTTAATTGTTCCTATTGTTATTCCTTTAGGATAAATTCCACCTATTCCGGAAGTTACAACACTGTCACCAACTAATAGTTCAGATGATGTATCTATATATGATGCGTTTAAATATTTATCATTTTCAACAGATCCTTTACAAATAATACTTTCAGCTGATGTACTAATCATTGCTGTAACTGAACTACTACTGTCTACTATTACTTGAACTTTAGCTGTATTATTTGTTACTGAAATTACATGACCAACTAAACCTTTATCAGCTATAACTGTCATGTTCTTTTCTACTCCTTGATCTGAACCTACATTAATTATTATATTACTACTGTAATTACTTACATCTTTATCTATTACATATGCAGCAACTGTACTATATTCTTGATATTTTTCAGTTAAATTAGCATATTCTTGTAATGTGGCATTTTCAGCTCTTATAACTTCTAATTCCCTAAGTTGAGTCTCAAGTTCGTTATTTCTTTGTTTTAATTCTTCATTTTCTTTTTTCAATGAATCTAAATCCGCAAAAAATTGTGAATTTCCTGTAATTTTATTTTTCAACATTGTAAATGCATTTTGAATTGGCATAAGAATTGATGTAGCAAAACCTTCTGCATATGACAAATTATCTCTATTTACATTTGTCAAAACGACTAATAAAATTAATATAATTATTGTAATCACTGTTCCCAGAGTTCCTGAGTGTTTACTTTTGTACATAACTACATTCCTTTCTTATATTTTAATTGTTTCATTTTTTCTTTATTCCTTATTATTCTTGAAATTCCTATTGCAACACATTCTAATGGGTTATTAGCTATATATACTTTTATTCCTAGTCTTTGTGCAATAAGTTCATCAAATCCTTTTATATATACGCCTCCGCCAGTAAGTGTTATTCCATTTTCATAAATAGAATTAATTAGTTCTGGTGGTGTTCTATCTAAAATTCCTCTTATCATTTCAACAATTTTCATTAATGAATCTCTAATTGCATCATATATTTGAAGAGCATCTAATGTTATTTCTTTTGGCAGACCAGTTTTAATATCTCGGCCTTTTATGCTGATTTTTTTATTAACAACTGGTTTTGCATATCCAATTTCAATTTTTATTTTTTCAGCTGCATTTTTACCAATTTCTACATTTAACTTCTTTTTAACATAATCTATTATATTTTCATCTAAATCTTCTCCTGCAATTCTAAGAGAATCACATGTAACAATTTGTCCTGAAGATATAACAGCTGTTTCCGTCGTTCCTCCACCTAGTTCAACAATCATGTTTCCTTCCAAAGAGTCTATATCTATCCCAGCACCTAATGCAGCTGCTAAAGGTTCCTCTATTAAATATACATTTTTTGCTCCAGTATCTTTTACAACTCTTAAAATGGCCCTTTTTTCAACTTCTGTCATTCCTATATGTGTATTAATAACAATTTGTGGATTACCTAATTTTTCTGTTTCATCCAATTTATCAATAACACTCTTCACCAACATTTCTGTTGCCTTTAAATCAGCAATACCTCCATGTTTAAGAGGTCTTAATGCTTCGATTTTTTCGGGTGTTTTACCTATCATTTCTTTTGCATCTTTTCCCAAAGCAACTATCTTGTTTGTCTTCTTTTCTACAGCAATTATCGAAGGTTCATTAACAACAATTCCTTTAAATTCAGAAATCACCAAAATGGAAGTAGTTCCAAGATCTATTCCTAAATTTTTATTATTTAAATTCCAAAAACTCATTTGTTTTTCCCACCTTATCAGCTGTCTTTAAGTGCAGATTTAAATATTCCATCACCAATTACAACATGGTCTAATAATTTTATTCCAAACATCTCAGCACACAATCCAATTCTTTTAGTAACTTGATAATCTTCTATACTCGGTGTTGGATTTCCACTAGGATGATTATGTATTAATATTATTTTATCTGCTTCAACTTTTACTGCACTTGCTAGTACTTCTTTAGGTTGTATCATTGCATAATTTGTTCCCCCTAAAGAAATATTTTCTATTTTTATAATCTTGTTTTTTGTATTTAAAATAACAACTTTAACAATTTCTCTTTTTTCGTATCTCAACTCTTCCATAAAAAAATCTGCAACTTCTTTAGTTGAATTAAGCGTAACTTCATTTTTTATAGGAGCAGCCAGTCTTTTTGAAAGCTCAAAAGTAGCTTTTATCCTAATTGCCTTTACCCTTCCTATTCCTTTTATTTTCTTTAATTCTTCTAAAGATATATCTTGCAAAAATCTTAATTTATTTCCACTAAATGTTTCTCCTAATGTTAATACTTTTTGTGCTAAATTTATAGAAGATTCATCTTTTGTGCCACTCTCTATAATAATTGCCAATAGTTCTGCATTTGATAATCTCTCTGTTCCATATAATTCTAATTTTTCATATGGTCTTTCATACATTGGCAAATTATTTAATTTTAATGTCAATTAGTATCCTTTCTATAGCCCTTAAAACTTTTTATAAATAATGGCAGCAATTATCATACCTACAATGCTTGCAACAGAAATTTTTATCCTAAGTTCAAAGCTTAACTTTAAAATACTTAAATCAATTCCTATTGGTCCACTTGTTCCAAATTCTTCTCCATATGATAACCAACTAAGCCAGCTTACTTGAGTAGCATATGTCGCAATTAGTCCACCTATAACTATTCCTGATAGTAAAAATATTAATAGAATCCATATATTCTTTTCTCTTACCATTTCTTCTCCATTCCTTTCGTCTTTTGTTACGGACCTCTGCTTTTAACATACATGTATTATATCTACTAGAGGTATTTTTTTCAAGTTTTTTTCCTTGTTTTCCATATTTTTATCATTTATTTTTTAGATGCCCCATGTTACAATAAATTAACAACTTTTTATTTTAATAATCTTTGTATTTATTAGGAAAGGATTTTACATATGAACAATTATAAATATATTTGTCTACCTATATCATTTTTAGAAGCAAATAATATTTCTAAAAGATCATTTATGGAGGAATCACAGTCTTCCAAAAAATTTTTAGCAAATTTATTTAAAAATATCCCTCCATACTTAGAAATAAAAAATACTTTTCTAATTCATAACAATTTTATTTTAATTCTTGCTAAAAAAGAAAATTTTACATTTGAAAATTCAGATGCTTTTAATTCATTTTTTGATTTTATAAAAAATACAAAATTTATTGATGAAATCGAATTAAATTATGAAAAAAAGGAAATATCGATTAGTCAAGATATTTCCCCATATTTTTACGATTTATTATACGAATTTTTAGTATAAATAATTTTGTGGATTATAACATGTTCCATTTATTCTTACTTCAAAATGCAAATGTGGACCAGTTGAATTTCCTGTTGAACCAACTGCTGCAATTGTCTGCCCTTGTGAAACAGTTTGTCCAGCAGAAACATATAATGCACTACAATGCGCATAATACGTTTGAACTCCATTTGCATGCGTTACTACTACATAATATCCATAGCTTTTTGAAGGATTTCCTCCTGAAAAAGTTACCGTGCCATCAGCTGCTGATTTAATTGGAGTTCCTGTAGATGCTGCTATATCTAATCCAGTATGTGTTCCTCTACTTCTTCTACCAAATCTTGAAGTAATCGTTCCTGAAACTGGTCTAGTTAAAGATATTCCTAAGGAAGCCTTTCCATATGAAACAGTTTGTGAAGTATTTGCTGAACCTGTAGTAGGATATTTAGCAGTTGTTGTTTTCTTTTGTGTTACAACAGGAGTAGGTTCAACAACTGGAGCTACATATAAACTATTAATTGCTGATGTAACATCTGTATTTTCTAATTCCTCAGATGAATATTTAGCAACATAAGTGATAGTTTCTGCATTTGTACTTTTTTTCTCTTTTAAACTAGCTATTATATTTTCTGCTTCTTGAAATGTTTTTACATATAATTTTTCTTCTCCAGATTGTAAAATAGCATAATTTTTATAATATGGTGTTCCTGAAGCTATAACTGTATCAAAAACTTCTTCCTCATTTGTTTTTATATCTTTCTTAGAATAACATATTTCATATTCTGGCATTTGATCTATTTCAACAAAAGCAATATCTTCTCCATTACCTGACTTCATATAGTCACTTATTTCTTCTTCAAGTTGTTTTTTTGCATCAGTATAACCAATAATCTCCCCATTCAATTTAACAATATACATTGGTCTAAATAGGAAGTATAATATGCCTATTGCTATCAATAAAGCTATTGTCAATAGTATTATTAACTTAACCGATTTTCTTAAGTGAATTAATACGCGTTTCATTTATTTTCCTTTCGTATGTTTAGTATTATATATTATATATATTTTTTTCTCAAGGCTATTTTAGTTTTTTTACAGCAATTTTCTTATATTTTTCTCTTTTTTTCTTGATTTTTTGTATTTTTTCATATTATTGTGCTAAATACTCTAGGGGAATAATATTTTTATTAGTTTTTTCACATATTTTTAATGAATATTTTTTTATTTATTCGGCACACTATTTTAAGAATTATTTTTTAGAAAGGATATGAATATGGCAAATTTAACTCAAGTAGAATTACAAAATTTAAGACATTTAATTGGTGCTCAAGATACTAATTATCAAAAACTTACAAACTATGCAAATACATGTGTTGATCCACAGGTTAAACAATTATTTACAAAATCAGCCCAAGACACTTTAAATACAAAACAAAAATTAATGTCATTTTTAACAGAATAGGAGGATTATATGGAAGAGAAATATATGGTTAACGATATTTTAGAAGGCATTAAAGGAAGTTTAAAAACATTTGAAAGTGTAATTACAGAAACGGAAAATACAAATTTAAGACAAACTTTACAAGAAATAAGAAATTCAAATGAAACTTTTCAATATGATTTATTTAGAGTTGCAAATTTAAAAGGCTATTATAGTCCTGCTTCTCAAGCAAGTCAAAAAGAAATAAATCAAATTAAAAGTGAATTGCAACAATAACACTAAATATTAAATTGACAATAATTTATTTAGAAAATAAATTATAACAATATCAAATATTAAATAAAAAGTTCAAAATCTATAATTAATGTAACAGATCTTGAACTTTTTTTCTTAAAATTCATATACATATATTAGGTGATCATATGGAAACTTTAAAACTTGGTTCGACAGGAACATTAGTCCAATATTTGCAAAGTCTTCTTAAAACATTAGGTTTTTATAAAAATAACATTGATGGAATTTTTGGAAATCAAACAAAATCCGCTGTTTCAGTATTTCAAAAAAATTTTGGAATCTCAGCCGATGGAATCGTTGGAAAACAAACTTGGCAAAAACTTTCAAACTTCTTTTATATTGTTCCAACAGATATACCTTATGGTTCAAATATTTTAGAAATAAACCTACAAGGATTTAAACAAAAATTTCCATTTCTACTACAAGGAAATATTGGCTATTCTGCTTTAGGTAAAAACATACAATATCTGCGTTTTGGTAAAGGAAAAAAAGAAGTCTTTTACAGCGCTAGTATACATGCAAATGAATATATAACATCTACTTTACTTATGAAATTTTTAGAAAATCTTTCTACTGCATATTTAAACAACTCTAGTATATGGGGATATCCAGCAAATTACTTATTTAATCAGGTTAGTTTATACGTTGTGCCAATGATAAATCCTGATGGAGTTGACTTAGTAGTTGGAAATATTGAAAAATATTTTCCAGATATTTACGAATATACAAAGTCTCTGTCAAATAATTATCCTAGTATTCCATTTCCAAGTGGTTGGAAAGCAAATATAAATGGTGTGGTATTTTTTAACTTCCAACCATTTGATTTAAAATTAAAAAGCAATAAAGGTGTGGTTTTTAATCCACACCTTTGTTATAATCATTTTTGCATTTTATGATTCTTTTTATACTTACTTATAGAGATTAATAACATACACGGCTGCATAACAAACATTGCTACAAAAAATATTACACACGCTATAATTATTGAAACTGGTATAAAAAGAATAGAAATTAAAATAAGTACTTTCACTATATTATTATTTTTTTTCATTGCGTATGATAGTTCTATTTCATCAATAATTTGCTGTCTATCAAAAGTCAATTCTGTAATATAGTCTGCACTATTTCTTAAATTATTAATCATTTCAGTATCAATTGGTTCATCTAACTTTTTTGCTAAAAGTATATCTTTTTTACTATAATAAGATAATTCATACTTAGTATTTAGATCTAGTTCATTTAAATCTATATCTACATGTACTAATCCAATCTTAAATATTTTTTCATCTTCTGTTACAAAAAATAAATAACTATATGTTTTTTCTAATGTATACGAATCTCCATTCAAACTAAACATTTTAGATTTTCCAAGGAACGTGCATTTTATTTTTTCATTATTTTTTCTTAATTCCTCAAATACCTTTGATGTATCATTCACAACGTATTCTTCTTTTGCAATATTATTTCCTTTGCTTATATCTAGATTATTTTTTAACATTTCGTTAGCTAAATTAACGAATTTTATATTTTCACATCCTATTAAGCTCATAATTTTTGAACGTTTTTTTCCATTTTCATCTACATAATTTATGCATATGCTATTTACTTTCGGATC
Source organism: uncultured Clostridia bacterium (assembly GCA_947588885.1). Taxonomy (GTDB): domain Bacteria; phylum Bacillota; class Clostridia; order TANB77; family CAG-508; genus UMGS1994. The sequence continues at coordinate 5,127 of CANQAH010000017.1, read as the reverse complement.
TACAGCTGTAAAATTAATAATATTGTTACAATTATATTTAACTTCTTCATTATTATTATAAATTATAAATTCTTCTTTTGATAACGAATATCTTGGCTTTTCATCATCCTTTTTAAAATAAAGATATGCTGTCATTACTAAAACAATTAATGGGAAAAATATTAATGTCATAAACATTAAACTTTGCACAATTAAACTACAAAGCGAAATAATCAATATACATATTACAAGTAAAATCATTGGAAATTTTAATCGACTTTTATCAATTTTAGAATATATTTTTATTTTATCATTTTCTATTTTTACCATAAAAATTCCTATATCTTATATAACTTTTAATAAATCATACTATAACAAGTTCAATTTTTCAAGTATATTTATGCAATAAGGAAAACCTGAAAACATTGAATAGATTTTGCTAATTTACATAATTCATGATATAACAAAAATAGTTTCTAATTAATTATTACATTTATGTACTTATTATTAGTACAGAGAGGAGCAAAAATGAGTTATATTGGTGTTTTAATTGAAAAAAGAAAATTAAATAATATAAAACATTTACTTGAGAGTAAAAATCTTACTCCTCAAGAAATAGACAAATCATTTAAAAGAAAAATATAAATATGAAAATATATTTAAAACTAAAAAATAAAAAAACCGCTATAAATTCAAAAATATTGCCATTTTTTTGTGATATTTTTTAAAATTCATTTATTTCTTTGCTATATTTATCATTATAAAATTGAAAAATTTCTCAAATTATTAGCATAATAAAAATAAACTACCTTAAAATTTTTTTAAAATAAATCTACATAAAAATATTATGTAGATTTATTTTTTATTTTGTATAAGACAAACTTCTTCGTCAAAAAAACAAGATGTCATGAAAACACCTTGTTGCTGTAATACTTTTATTTATTTTCAAAAATTTTTATGTTTTATCATCCTTTATATTCCCCACCATTTATATGTATCACCTGCCCTGTAACATATGATGAATCATCACTTGCCAAATATATAAATAATGGCGCAATTTCAAAAGGCTGTCCTGCTCTTCCCATTGGTGCATCTGAACCAAGTGTTGGTATTTTTTCCGCTTCCCAGCAAGCTGGTTGCAACGGTGTCCAAAAAACACCAGGAGAAACTGCATTTACTCTTATATTCTTATCTGCTAAATTAGTAGCAAGTGATCTCGTAAATCCTACAATTGCTCCTTTACTTGTTACATAATCTATTAATTCCGGTTCACCTTTAAATGTAGTTATTGACGTTAAATTTATAATACTTGCACCAGGTTTCATATATTTTAATGCTCTTTTAGTCAAATAAAACATTGAATATATATTCGTTTTCATAGTTAGATCAAATTGTTCATCTGTAATATCTAACAAACTTTTTTGTTGATATTGTACACCTGCATTATTCACTAATATATCAATTCTACCCATTTGGGCTATTGTTTTTTCTACAATTTTGTCACAAAAATTTGTATCTTTAATATCTCCTGACAATAACAAACATTTTCCACCAATTCTTTCAATGAATTCTTTTGTTTCTTTAGCATCTCTATGCTCATCATAATATGCAATTACTACAGTTGCTCCTTCTTTAGCAAATCCCACCGCAACTGCTCTTCCAATACCTGAGTCTCCTCCTGTTATAATTGCTACTTTATTATATAATTTGCCAGATGCTAAATAATATGGATTGTTAAATATAGGTTTCGGTGTCATTAAGTATTCCATTCCCGGCTGTTTGTCTTGATGTTGTGGTGGAAATTCTATCTTATAATCCTTGCATATTCTACCATATCCTTGATGGTTTATGTATTTTAATCCATAATCATCCTGACCATTATTTTTTGAAGTATAATAATCATAATTCATTTAATTCACCTCCCATTATTAATATTCAAAATAATAAAGAGATGTGTGTGTTTTATATTGCATAAATAAAACTTTCATCGTTTTATATAGTACTTCAAAATATGTGTTTATTTTTTTCAATTTTAATATTTCTTTATTAGTTCTTCTATTTTTACAACTTCCCCAAAATTTTCATTAATAGAATCCTTTTTTGAAAAATTAAAATATATATACACATTTTTATCTTTATCAATCTCAATTTTATTAATTAATCGATATAAATATATTTTGTTAAATTTTTCTAATTTCAAGAAATTTTCTATTAACTCATCTATCCCTTTTTCTTCTTTTGTTTTATTTTTTATACTACCTTTTTCTTCTAATTTTTGTTCCAGTTCTTTCTTTTGTTTTATTAAATTTGTTCTTTCAAAGATGAACTTTTGCGAATATCTTGTATAATCTTCCTCTAAAAGAACACCTTTCAGCTTATCCATGTACATTTTATCTAAATTATTGTTTATTTCATAAATTGCTTTATCTAATTGTTCAATTTTTTTCTTGCCACTTTCTTTTATATCAATAGTTTTGCTTCGATATTTTTCATAAACTGAATAAAAAATTTCTTTGTCATAATAAATTTGACATATCTTTTTTACTATATAAAGAATATATTTTTCAAACTTTTCATAATTTATATTTAGTGGATAGCATCCTCTTGATTTATGATCTGAGCAAGTTATATATGGATGTGCTGTACTATTTTTCCTTGAATTTCTCTTAAGTACTATTTGTAATTTCCTTTTGCAATGATAACAATAAAGTAGTCCTCTTAATAAGTAGTCATATTTAAGCTTTGTATTTGTTCCTCTTTTTTCAAGAATACTATTTACTTTTTCAAACACATCTTTATCAATAATAGCTTTATGCGTATTATTTACTCGTATTTGTTTTTCTTTTTTCACTGTTCTAATTTTCTTTACTTTATATGATACAACTGACCTTTTATTTTGTATAGTATTTCCGATATATACTTCATTTTTTAACATATTACATAGAGTTACTTCATTCCATTTATATTTTGTTTTATTTTCATCTTGTATTACGCCTGTTTTTCTATAGCCTGTTGGTGATAAATAGTGATAACTATTTAAATAATTTACCACTTCTACACATCCATGTTCATGTGCATACATATCAAAAATTTTTCTCACAATATCAGCTACATTTTCATCAATAACAAGCTTATTTTTTATATTAGGATGCTTTTTATAACCGATATGCTGGTATACTGCACAAATATTCTCCTTGCCTCTGTTTTTCTTTATAAACACTTCTGATTTTCTTTGAAATATCTTTTGCATACATATCATTCATTATTGCTTTAAAAGGTGTTATGTCATTATTTGTGCTATCTATATAAGTGTCTATTCCATCTGTTATCGCAACATATCTAATATTTTTTTCTGGAAAATAGTTTTCTATATATTCTCCAGTTTTTATATAATCTCTACCAAGCCTAGATAAATCTTTAGTAATAATCATATTTATACTTTTGTTTTCAATATCCTGTAATAATTCATTAAACCCAGGTCTATTAAAAGTTGTACCTGATACACCATCATCAATATATTCTTTAACAAGCTCTAGATTATTTTCCTTTATATATCTTTGCAAAATTTTTCTTTGATTACCAATACTTTCGCTTTCTTGTTTGTCGCCATCTTCTCTAGATAGTCTTATATACATTCCGTACTTTGAAGTTTTGATTATTTAAATCTAGCATTTTTCCTCCTGTACATATAATCTATGACTTTTTCAAGCTGATTTTTCAACAGTATATTAATTACATTTCTTAGATTTTAAATTTTCAATATAATCTTCAAACATTAATCCTATGGCATCACTTACTTCTCTCTTTTTCTCTGAAAATATACAATATGTATTGAATTCTAATCTATCACTATTCAATTCTTTTTTATATTTATTCATTGCTTCTCCTATTTATGTTTAAAATGCTATTTGGCTAGGCAAACGAATATTCAATCTATGAAACATGCTTTTTACGCGTTGATTAAATTTAATACGAAGTTTAATAACGCCAAATAGTGATTATTGATTAAACTAATACAGATTATTAAAGAAAATGGATTAATATGACACTTAAATTTAAGTGCGTTTATCAATGTGCTTTTAAATTTTTTATATACGCATTACTTTTTATGAAAAAGTAATGCTATTTTTTAAGCCTTTCATCTAATAATGTCTTGAAAATATTAAAAATTGGTATAAAAAATACTATTAAAATAACACCTAATAATGTTTTCGCACTATTAGGTGTTAAAGTAACAAAATTTGATAATATTTCTTTGTAGTTTTTATATAAAAAGAAAAATAGAGCCACGCTCTAAGAACATAGCTCCGCAAAAGGTAATTCTTTTTCTCTATAATATATATTATATGCTATTAGTGTACCAATTATCAATAATTTTATTCAAGAATTTGCCAAAAATATTATAATATATTTAACATTTTGAATCATCTTGTGTCATTATATAATTTCTTGTATTTCACTTTCACCTTTTAAATAAATCATTTTCTTTAAAGTTTCTTTCTTTTGTAAAATTTATTTAAAATTCGCATATAAACTATTATAAAATACTCTGTAATATAGATAATTACTTCATTTTATTCTCTTTTCTTTTTTGTTGGTATATTTTAAACACGAGAGGTGTGGATTTAAATTTGCAATTTCCTGCTGAATGGGAAACGGCTAGAATAAATAAATATTCTCAAGGATTTACAAAACCTGGTCCAAGGGATTTTGTTGGATTAGCTCCTCTAGTAACTCCTGAATCTCTTTCACTTTACAATTTTACTTTAAGTCACAACTTTTCTTTAATAATTGCATATCATACACAAGGTGAAACAATTTATTGGAAATTTTTAAATTATCTCCCTCCAAATTCATATGAAATTGGAAGACAATTTAGTAGTGTAAGTGGATATACTTTAGAAAATACTCCATATGCCTCTGGTTTTGCCGGTTATAAAGATTGGTTTATTCAAAATTATAATTTACCTGGTTACACAATCGAAGTTGGCAGAGGCGAAAATCCTCTTCCTATATCACAATTTCAAGATATTTATAATAAAAACTTAGGAATATTAGTTTTAGGTATGATTTTGTAATATTTTCTATTTAGCAGTTAATAGAACAAAAGCGGACATTTTATATATCACACCATTTAGTTTCATTGCA
>CANQAH010000016.1 GCA_947588885.1 uncultured Clostridia bacterium | reverse complement strand
TTTCTTCTTCTGGTCCATCACCAACAATTTGAATTTTAAATTTATATCCATCATCTTTTAAAGATTTCGCAATTTCAACCAATCTATCTTGTCTTTTTTGTGGTCTCATTCTGCCAACATTTACAAATGTGAAAACATCATTTTTCTTCACACTTTGTTTTGATTTTTCAATAATACTTTTTTCATCAATAAAATTATATAATACTGTAATTTTTTCAGTGTCAAAGTCAAAACACTCATGAAAACTTTGTTTCACACTTTCTGAAACAGCTATAATATTATCAATTTTATTATATGATTCTTTTATTTCTTTTTCAGATATTCCTATATCAAATTTTTTTACATCATTATGTATCCAAGCTAGTTTTCTAATTGACTTTTTTATGTCAGCTACCCATGTTGCACTTCTACCTTCCAAAAATCCTATTGCGACATCATAATCTTTTCTATTTGCTATTTTATTTATAACTTTTTTTCTTATAAATGGTATATATCTAAATAATGCGTATGAAAAATTATTTTTCCTAATTTCTTGTATTCCTACATTTTTAGGTACTTCAGCAAGTAATTCTCCTTTTTTTTGTAATAATACTAAATCAATTTCATATTTATCTTTCAATGCATTTATAAAATCTACTAAAACTTTTTCAGCCCCACCCATATCTAAGGTATAACCAAAAAAAAGTATTTTTTTCATCATTTCCTCCTTTTGTGTTTATGCTTATATATATATATATATATATATATACGGGCTAGCGGATATACAAGCAATGCTTTTATAGATTTTGGATGATTTTTTACTACTTCCTTAATATTTTGCTTTGCAAAAATACAAAACATATCATAAACAAGTAAATTATATATTGTTGGTTCAAATTTATAAAGTTCTTTATAATATAATGCATTTCCTTTTGGATTTTTCATTACTAATTCACAATAATTATCAGAAAAACCACCTTCAAGATATTCTTTATAAGCTACAATTCTATTAAAACACATAAATTTATAGTTTTTATCAGATAATCTATTAAATAACACCGCTTCTGGTATAAATTTTTCGCCTTCTTGAACTTCAACTAAATTTTCTTTTAATTTTTTTGTATTAAAAACCCATTGTTTGTCTCCACTTACATTGTATTTTTTATATAGATTATAATAAGTTTCTATTTTTCCTTCTGGAAGTTCAGAACCAATTATTTCATCAATTCCTTTTTTAGAAAATAAATATACAGTTCCTATAATATCTTCTGAATTTTTTATTTTTTTAATATCTTTATTAATGATTTCAACAGCATCTTCTTTTAAGTAGTCATCATCATCTACACACATAAAGTATTCACCTTTAGCAATTTTTACACCATTATTATGAGCTGTATTTTTTCCTTGATTTTCCTGATATAAATAATTAATTTTTATTTTGTTTTCCTTTATCATTTCATTTACTACTTTTTCAGTGTCATCTTTTGAACCATCATTAACTATTACCCATTCAAAATTTTTATCAGTCTGATTTTTTAATTTTTCATACATTTCTTTTAAGTATTTTGATCTATTATATGTTGGCACCATAATTGTAAGCATAACATTTTCTCCTATTATTTTTCAAAAATATCATCCCATTTTTTCATAACATTTTCAGGCAAATATTGTTCAACTTCTTTTTTAGCTTGCTTTCCCATATTTTTCATTTCATCTTTATTCTGAAATAACTTAATTATAATATTGGCCATTTTTTCTATATTTCTGTCAGAAATTAAATAACCATTTTTTTTATTTTTTATTATTGCTTTTGGTCCTACTGGAACATCGAAAGAAATTAATGGCAATCCACATGCTGACGCCTCTAATAAGACCATAGGAAAACATTCAGTTAATGATGTCATAACATAAATATCAGATTTTATCATCAATTTATTTACTTCATCCCCTGAAACCATTCCAGGCATATTCACATCATTAATAATTCCTAATTCTTCAGCTTCTTTTTTTAAATTTTCAAATTCAGTTCCTCCACCTACAATATTAAGTTTTGCATCTTTTATTTCTTTTTTTACTAAACTAAAAACCTTTAACAAATCAGAAAAACCTTTTACTGGATGTAATCTTCCTACACTTATCAAAGTATGTCCTTTAAGTTCTGAGCTTTCATTTAATTTTTTTTCTAAAATATTAGGTATTTCCACTATTTTTATTTTTTCATTATCTTCAAGCCATTTACTATAGTTTTCTTTTGAACCTGGTCCTAACACAACTAAATATTCTAAATTCCTAAAAGATTTTTTTACTCGCTCTATATATTTGTTTGAATCATCATGTAAATGTTCTTGTGTCATTTTCACAACATTTGTAGGTGCATATTTAGATAGCATTTCAGCAAATTCTATTCTGGTTGATAAAACAAAATCACAATCCAAATTTTTAACTTGGTTTATCATTAACTTTTTCTTTAGTCTTAATAATTTAAAAGCTTTAAATCCTTCTTTTAAGATCTTAATAATATTTAATTTTTTTACTGCATTTTTGAATTCTTGTCTATTTGGAGCATCATCTATTAAATATTTTATTTTTATTTTTTTATCAACTTCATATGCTGGTTTGGCTCTCATAGAATATGTAGATATAATTTCTACATCATATTTTTTCACCAATTCATTTGCAAATAAAATTGTTTGGCGCTCGATTCCTCCATGTTGAAGATGTAATACTAATATTGTGATTCTTTTTTTATTCCCCATTTTATCCCTCTTTCCAAACAAGTCTATACACCACAGATAGTATTTTTAATTTATCCTTAAATTTTTCTAATATCATTTTAATAAATTCATCTTTTAAAACTAGTAATGTAATTCCATAAATAAATATGCCTAAACTTATTTGAACTGCTAAAGCAATATAAATATTTATATCAATAAAATTAATCCATATAATTCCAATTATCATTATTAATGTAGCAATTAAATTTTTTAAACTTAATTTCATAATTTCAAAAAATTTAAATTCTTTTCTAATGAAGAAAGCTTGTACAATTAAAACCGAAACTTCAGCTATTATCGTTGTTATAGAAGCACCTACTGATAACATCTTAGGTATAAATATTAAATTTAAACTAAAATTAATTATCGCACCTATAATCACTGAAATCGTATACTCTTTTTGTTTTTTTACAGGAAGTAAATACTGCGTTCCTAATATATTTGTCATTCCTATAAATAAAATTATAGGTGAAAGTATTTTTATTAAAGTTTTTATTGAATCATATCCTTCTCCGAAAAATACTGGTACAAATCTATCAGATACAATTATTACCCCTGCCACAACTGGTAGAGCTAAAAAAAATACAAATCTAAATGAATTATACATATATTTTTTTAATTGTTCTTTATCACCTTTTGCAAAAGTTGAAGCCATTCTAGGAACCATAACTAAGCCTAAAGATGTTACAAAAGTAGTTAGAATACTTGTTATTTTAGTCGTTTGTTCATAAAAACCAACTTCAGATTTATTATCAACTATATATCCAATCATAGTCTTATCTAATATATTATAAATCTGAACTGCAATTTGCGGAATAAATAGCATAATAACAGGCTTTAAATGTTTTTTCAAATTCAATTCTTTTATTTTTATTTTATTTATAAATTTAGGTAAATAAAGCCATAAAGTAACATTACCAAATAAATTAGCCAATGTCACTATAAATATATATTTAACTAAATCTCCAGAATTTTTTACAAAAATAAAAATACATATAACAAATAATATTTTTACAATTAAATTTCTTATTGCCGTCTTTTTAAATTCTTCAATTCCTCTAAAGAACCATATTATATCTAATGTTTGTGTCAATAGTTCTATTAATAAAATCGTAAAATATATCCTATATTGGCCATTTAAACAAAATGATACAAAATATATCATCGTTGATATAAGCATAGTGCAAACTTTAAGTAAAAAAACTTCCCAAAATATTAAGCTTCTCTTCTTTTTGTTATCTTGTACATATGCTATTTCTCTTTGACCATATAAAGCAATTCCTAAAGTTCCAAATAATATAAAATACGTTGCAATTGATAAAGTATAACTATAAATACCTATTGATTCAGCGCCAAGTGTTCTAGCTAAATATGGTGTAGTAATTATAGGTAAAATTAGTGCTAATATTTCATATAGCATATTATAAAAATAATTTCTAGAAATACTTTTCTTTCCCATTGATTTATTATTATTTATTTCTCCTTTATTTCTTTTAAGAGCTTATCCATAACTTTTGTAGTATAAAATGCATTCCTCACTTTATTCTTTATTTTTTCAATATTTTTAATTTTTTCTTCATAATCATCAAAATTCAATTTATTAATATCATATATTGAACTTATTGTATAGCCAATATTATATTTATTAACAAAATCTGCAGCAGCTGATTTTCTCCAAACAATTACAGGTTTCCCACTAGCAATATAGCATGATAATTTATGAGGATTATTATATCTAGTATATCCTTTCATATTTTTTTCAGAATCGCTTTCATCATAATTACCATCCCAAACTAATCCTAAATCAGCATCTATTTCATTTGGTAAGTCATTTGGTTCTTTTTTGCCCTTATAAATCATTTTTTCATTTAAATCATTATTTATCCCAATGCCATATAAATATAAAGTAAATTTCATTTTTTTGCAATCAAGTTGATGAATAAATGGACTTTTTAATTTGTTTAAATTTCCAGCATAAGCAATTTTTACATTCTTTTTATCAATTTTTTCTTTTATCTTTTTAGTTTCATCATTACATAAATAATCAAACAATTCTAAATTATATGTTTTAGATTTTAATCCATAATCTTGAAGTTTTTTTCTCATTTTTTCATTATGAACAATGACATATCCAATTTTATTCAATCTATCTATATCTTGCTTTATACTTTGCATATCATCATTTCTTATTCCATCAATATCATGTACTAAAGCTATTGTTTTATTTTTTCTAACAGCACTTAGAAAAAATAAAAATACTTTATTTAATAAATTAGTTGTTTCATACATAGGAAATTGTATAACTAATATATCACCGAAAAATAAACTTGCTAAAAAAGTATTATACATTTTTAATCTATATTTTATTTTTCCAAAAGCATTATTTCCTTTTTCAAGTAAAATACTTTTCGCATTATATTTATCTTGTAAAATCTCTATTATATCACTTGGAGCTTTTGGCCCTGCTGTAAATTCTCCATTTCCTTTTACTGTTAAAACCTTCATTTTATCACCTTTTATATATCTATTTTTCATTTTTATTTACAAATTCAATTTTCGGTCTAAAAAAAATTCCACAAAAAGTACCTTTTGTAATTACAAATATTCTTTTTAATTTTTTACTTTTAGAATATTTTAAAATATATTTTATTGTTCTAGCCCATCTAATAAAACTATTAAAAAATCCTTTAATTATAGATTTCCTCATATATATAAATGTAACATTTCTAAAATTATAAAAATATCTATTTATTCTATCTTCTGAAACATCATAAACTTCAGGTATCGAATTTTCTTTCATCTTATGAATAATTATACTCTCTGCATCTAAATATCCTTTTTTCACCTCTGATAATCTATTTGTATACTCATGGTCATCTGCATATATGAAAAATTCTTTTATAGGTAAACCAATATCACTAGCTATTTTTAAATTAATAAAACATCCTACAAAACTACAACATTCAGCTACTAACAAATTTTCATATATCTTATCATATTGTTCCATTATTCCATTATGATAAAAAACAACTCCATTCATTTTGCAGTAAGTATTATCTGTCCATTTAACTAAAGAACAAATAAAAGAAAATTCATTTTTTAGAATTTTTTTCTTTTTAATAATTGATTCTAAAGCATTTGGTTCTGGAATAGAATCATCATCCATAACCCAAGCGAAATCATATTCTTGCAAAATTGCTTCCTTAATGCCCAAATTAAATCCACCAGCACCACCAATATTTTTATTTGTATTTATATATTTAACTTGCTTATTTTCATATTTTTTTACTACTTCTTCATAAGTTCCATCTGTACTGTTGTTATCAACTATTAATAATGTAAAATCTTTATATGTCTGATTCAAACAGGCTTCTATACATTCTTTTAACATCTTTTTTCTATTATAAGTTACAACAACAATCATAACTTTCTCTTTCATATAATACTTTCCTTTACTTTGTAGTCTTATTTACTGTTATTTTGTTCTTATTTCCTCATTATATCCTTTTAACGCAATTGTTATGATTAAAGGTAAGCAAACAATCAATCCAAACAAATATCTATATTCACAAAATACAGAAGATGCCATTGCAGTTAACCATAAAATTAAAGCAGGAACATATATTATTATCATTTTATATTTTTTTCTATATATAACATAAAACATCATTATTCCTGTAACCGAAAATTCAAATCCTAAGCTTGTAATCATTGAGACTACAGGTATATTTCTTTCCTCAATAACACTATCCAATAATTCTATATCAAGTTTCGATTCTTTCTTTAAGTTTAATTTTTCGTCATTAAGAGATTTTGCAAACATCCAATAATGAGCTTCTGGATACCAATATCCATAATTATTTGCAAAAAAAGATTCTATATATTTTTTAGGATATTTTATCAAATATTTTGCCCATACTTTAATAAAACTCATTTTATTTTTTTCAAATTCATCATTATTAAAATATTTTTTCATAGGATCAGATATACGCGGATTATATTCTTTTTTTATTGTTTCTCTGTCTGCAAGTATCCATTTATTTATTTCTTTAAATTCATCATCCGACAAATCTTCAGCAAATGCCACCACTCTTGAAAGTTGTTGTATCGGAATTGACAAAGCTTCTGAAGGTATAGTTGGTGCAATATTCATAGCTGTTAATACAGGTCCATTAATTATCTTATAAAAAATAATTAAACAAACATATATAATAACTAACTTTTTTAAGTGTCTTCTTATAAAAAATAATACAAATGGAGCTGACAATAAAACAATATAAAAGCCATTGTGTTTGAAAAACATTGTTAATAAAGCAGAAACCACTAAATAAGCTATTTTTTTCTTTGACTTTAAAAATTCATCTGCATTTGTTGCTAATTCTATCATACTAATCGTATATAGTAAAATTGAAATTCCAAAAGGTATATCTTTCCACATTGTAATACTATACATTGGCATTACAGGAAATATTGCAAAAAATATAAAAGAAAATATTACTGCAATTTTAGGAATTTCCTTTTTTCTCATATAATAAAGACAAAAAGCGAAAACTCCAGACATAAACAACATTTGCATGATTGAATATATTAAGACACCATAATTATAATTTCCTAATAGTCCTCCTATTTTCATTGGAATGCTAACAATAAATGTATGTAAAACTGGATGTGTATTCATCAAAGGAACATTTCCAATTGCTTGACTTATTTGATAATAAGAATCAGTTGTTGCAGTTCCTGGAAAATATTTTAATAAATACGGAATATAGCAAATTAAAATTAATCCCCATTCAATAAAAAATAATTTTTTATTTGAAATTTTGTATTTTACTACGTTATTTTCATTTTCTTTTTGCTCAATATATGTATAAACATACATTATTAATATAAAGAACAATGCAAAATATCCTATAGTTTTTAACAAAATCAATCCAGAGAAAAATAAAATTTCATTTATTATTATATTTCCTAAAAATTGGCACATAGTCAAAATAAAAGCAACAATAGCTGAAAAAATAATCATTCTTTTTTTATTTGAAAAATTTAACTTTGAAATTGCTATTGAAAGTAAAATTATATATATTACGTAATCAAGTGAATTTCCTGACATTTTATCAAAAATATTTCCTTCTACTAAAGGATCTATTTTTACAAAAGAAACTATTAATATAGATATTATAAAAATAAGAATATTTTTATTTTTTTCTATCATAGTCTTTATCATCTAATTTTTTCTCTCCTTTTACTTTTTCAGATAATATGCCAAGTTCTTGGATTATATTAGTAATATATTTTTCTTGCTTAGTTACTACCATTGAAAGATGCAAGGTGTAAAACATCAGAAACAAAATTGAAAATAAAAATAACATTGCAGGTGCATAATAAATATTCAATTTACTTGCAACAAACTCTATAAGCCCAATATTAAAAGATGCAACAATTAGAACAATGCTAAAGGCAATCCATAAAATAGAATATTTTATTTTTAATTTTTCTTTTATAACTAAATATATTATGTAAAGAAATACTAATATAAATAAGATTCTAATTGCAATATAAATCATTTTACTTTCCCTTTCTACATTTAACAATTAGTAAAGCAATTGAAACTTTTATCATATACCACACAGCTGTTACTGGTGTAACAAATGATTTTCCATGTTTACGTTTCTTCATTTCCATAGAATATTCTTCTACTTTATAACCTTTTAAAATCATTGCTAAATTTGTCTCAGGTTCAGGATAATCTTTTGGATATTTTTTAGCAAATTCTGATATTATCTTTTTATTAACTAATCTATATCCACTTAATGGATCATATATTTTCTTGCCTGATAAAATTTTTATAACATTTGAAATAAATATTCCTCCTAATCTTCTAAACAAAGTTTGAGAATATGATGTTTTAGTAATAAATCTAGAACCAATTAAAATATCTATATCATCACTTTTTGCTTTTTCCAACATTTGAGGAATATACTTCGAATCATGTTGACCATCACCATCAATTTGAAAACAATAATCATAATCATTTTCAAATGCATATTTATAACCAGTTTGGACAGCTCCACCAATTCCTAAATTATTACTTAAATTAATTACAATTGCTCCAGCTTTTTTGGCTTCATCTGATGTTTTATCTTTAGAAGCATCATTAACTACTAATACATCACATATGTTTAATTTTTTTATATCTCGTACAACATTTGCAATAGCCATTTCTTCATTATAGGCTGGAACTATAACTAGTAATTTCATTTATTAATTCTCCTTATTTTAGTTCTTCAGCTATACATTTTAGTGCTTCCTGTATTACTAAATGCATATCATAATATTTATATTGTCCTAATCTACCTCCAAAAATAATATTTTCATCTTTTTTAGCAAGTTCTTTATATTTTAAATAAAGTTCATTATTTTTTTCATTATTTATTGGGTAATATGCCTCTTTTTCTTTATTCCATGAATCAGGATATTCTCTTGTTATAACAGTTTTTGGTTGTGTACCAAATTCAAAATGTTTATGCTCAATAATTCTTGTATATGGAACTTCATATTCTGTATAATTTACAACTGCATTTCCCTGAAAATTATCTACATCCAAAATTTCAGTTTCAAATTTTAAACTTCTATATTCAAGCTCTCCAAATTTATAATTATAAAATTTATCTATAGGTCCTGTAAATATTATTTTTTCTGCAATATTTTCTAGTTCTTCTTTATGATCAAAATAATCATAATTTAATCTTACTTCAATACCATTTAACATTTTTTCAATAATTTGAGTATAACCACCTATAGGAATTCCTTGATACTTATCATTAAAATAATTGTTATCATAAATAAATCTAACTGGTAATCTTTTTATAATAAATGCTGGAAGCTCTGTAGCTCTTTTTCCCCATTGTTTTTCTGTATATCCTTTGACAAGTTTTTCATAAATTGTTTTTCCTACTAGTTTAATAGCTTGCTCTTCTAAATTTTTAGGTTCACCAATATTAGCTTCTTTCAATTCTTCCTCAATTTTTTGTTTAGCTTCCTCTGGTGTAAATACTCCCCATAATTTATTAAATGTATTCATATTAAAAGGCATATTATATACTTCATTTTTATATCTTGCTACTGGACTATTAGTATATCTGTTAAATTCTGCAAATTGATTAATATATTCCCAAACATCCTTATTACTAGTATGGAAAATATGTGCACCATATTTATGTACTTGTATTCCTTCTATTTCTTCAGTATAAATGTTTCCTGCAACATGATTCCTTTTATCTATTACTAAACACTTTTTTCCTTTTTTATTTGCTTCATATGCAAATATCGATCCAAATAGACCTGTTCCAACTATTAAATAATCATAATTTTTCATATAATTTACCCACTTTATTTTTTACTAAAAAAAATAACAATTTAATATTAATTTTTCTAAAATTTGTCATCTTTCAAAATTTCATTTTATAATATCATTATATTAATAAAAAATCAACGAAAAAACTCTCACTCATACCTTTTACTATTCTTCTACTAATTCTATTAATCCTAAATCCCACATTAGAAAAGCAACCCTTTTATTTTCAAATAAGATTGCTTCTTTAGGTTCACTTACTAAGAATGCTCCATCTGAAGTTAATTTTTTTATTTCATCATCAATATTATCTGTAGAATAGCATGTATGATATAAATATTGCCTTTTCTTTAAAAATCCCTCAACTACTTTACCATTTATCAATTCAATTTTTGTATTATCGTTTAATGTAAGCATACACAAATATGCTTCTTGATTTGAATCATACACAATTGGGCTAATATCCACAATTTCAAAATATTTCTTTAATTTTTCAATTAATTCCTCTATATTATGAGTTGCTATGCCTACATGATGAAATTTCATTTTTTTCCTCCTTATTTAAATTAATTTTTAATATATATTTCATGTTGTTTTTTCTTCAAATCTTTTTAATAATTTTTTATATTTTCCTAAAACAAATTCATTTATTTTATTTAATATATAAGCATATACACCTATACATAATATAAGTGTTATAAAATATAATGTCGGACTAACAATTTGGGCAGGCATGAAATATTTTAAAATAGCAAATGATAATGATTGGGCCAAATATAGCTCATATGACATTTTTCCATTTTTTTCCAGAAGGCTTGATTTTGCCTCATATCTCATACTTATCAAAAGTATACTTGCAATTAAAAACAAAATTGGAATATTTTCTAATATTAATGATTTGCATGTAGATCTATACATATAAGGTGTAACAATTTTATAAGTTATAATAAAACCAACTATTGAAATACATAGTAATCTCATCCACTTTTTACCTGCATACTTTAATATTTCTTGTCCATATATAGAAAACGCAATTCCTAATGGAAATCCTCCTAATGAAATCCACCACCAATAATCGATTTTCTTTGTATAAATACAAAAAGAAAAAATACCTAAACACACAATTACATTCTCAATTAAAATGATTTTTAATGATTTTGTAGTTTTCATAAAAATATAAAATACAATATATGAAAATAACGCTATATACACATACCAACAAATCCCATCAAAAGGCTTTAAATTCACAAAACTTTTAATGAAACTTTTTATAGAAATCGTATCTGTTGTTAACCTGGTAAATACATACAAAATTGTACTACTTATAAAAAATGGAATAATCAAAGATGGTAATCTTTTTAGTAAAAAATTTTTAGAATACTTTTCTCCATCTTTTTTATATTTTTGAGATAAGCCATATCCAGAAAAGAAAAAGAATAAAGCAACTAAAATATATCCCATATTCAAAAATTCCGGAAATAAACTACCGTACATGAATTTTTTGAAAAGAATGATGTAATATTACACATACTGCAAGAATACCTTTTATAATATTTGAAGTACTAGCACTAATAGTTTCTTCGTCTTTTTCTCTTTTTTCTAAGCTTAAAATAATAAAAATAAAATATATAATTATTAAAATATCAATTTTCACTTTTAAATCTTCCTTTTGGTATCACATATTATGTATCTTATTTATCTATCAAGTCTTCAAAGTCTTTCCCTGTAATACTTTTATAATCTTCTTTAAACCTTTTATATTCTTCATTCCATGAAGAATATAACGGATCGTTGGAATGATCCGGCAAATCGTAATTTTCTTTGATATATTTAGAAAGATATAAAGTGTATTTGGTTGCACCATTCACATTCATATGAACATCTTGATAATAATCATTTTCAAAATTCACATTATAATCATCAAGTGTAGCAAAATTTAAGACTTTATATCCTTTTTCTTGTATCAATTTAATTAAAGTATTTAATCTTTTTTCTTCTATTTCTCCAACATTAACTGGTGCTACTACAAATAATACATTTAATTGTTTTTCATTTATATAATCTAATAAATCATTTAATACTTCTTCATTTTTTTCTGGTAAATCAAGATATTCATTTTTTGTCCATTCCATTTTTTCTTGTGGATATATTTCTGCTGTACCTTTATTAAACAAATATCCTTTATACAATTCTGTTCTTCCTTTTATTTTTTCTTTATCAATGTTCTTCCAATTTCCATGATACAAAAGAAAACTATAATAATAATTTATATAATCTTTCTTTTTTACATCTCTATAACTTAACATTCCATTTATCGTATTTATTCTATTTTGAGAAAATTTCATATTATCAGTTACTTTTCTCATATCTCCATCAATATATTCATCTATGTCTCTTGTAGCTCTACTTATATCTATAACATACAATTTAGAATCTTGGTATTTTCTAGATTCTTCTATAAGATATTTTATAGCACTTGGTGGCTGTGCACCATCTGACAATAATCCTGTAGTAAAACCATATAAATTAAAAGCTAATGTTGTATTAAAATGAATATATGCTGTACTTTGACCAATAAAAGTAATATCTAATGTTTCTCTTGGTTCTTCATAAAAATATGAAATTGTATTTCTTCTTATCCATAATACTTTTGATATATGGTAAAACAAAAATATAAATATTATAGTAAAGCATATTACTTTTATCGCTTTTTTCTGCAATTTGCCTTCTCCTTTTATTTACTATATTTTTGAAGCAATTCATCATATTCAGTTCCTATAATCGCTTTATAATTTTCTTTAAATCTATTATATTCTCCATTCCATGATGAATATGTCGGATCATTTCTATGGTCTGGCAAATCATAATGTTCTTTTAGATATTTAGAAAGATATAATGTATATTTCGTTGCACCATCTACATTTAGATGTCTTTCATCAAAAAAATCTGTAGCAAAATCAATATCAAAATCTTCTAATTCATAAAAATTAATTACTTCAAAGCCATTTTCTTTTAGCATATCTTTTACAACATTTAATCCTCCCATATCATCTCTTGAATAACCAGTTGGAGAAATAACAAAAAGTACATTTATATTTTCCTGTTTTAAATATTGCACTAAATCTATAATTATCTCCTCATTAGGTTTAGGCACCCATAGTCTTACTTCTTTATTCCATTTGAAATCTTCCCTGGGATATACTTTTTTCCCGCTAAATAAATAACCTTTATACAAGTTAGTTCTTTCAGAGAAATTTTGCTTCGTAATATTTTTCCATGCTCCATGATATTGAAAGAAACTAAAATAATAATTTAAGTAATTACTTTTTCTCATATGTGTATATCTTAATACATGATTTATTGCATCTATCCTATTAAATGAAAAATTCATACTATCTAAAGTTCTTCTCATATCCTCAGGTGTAAATCCAAGAAGATTATGCATAGATATTGCTAAATCTACAATATACAATTTTGAATTCTGATACTTTTGAGCATCTTTTATAAGATACTTTGTTGAAGCTATTGGTTGTGAACCATCTGACAATAATCCAGTAGTATATCCATATAAATTAAATGCTAGAGTAGGATTAAAATCAACATATACTGAACTTGGTCCAACAAATGTAATATCTATTGTCTCTTTTGGTTCTTCATAGTAATATGCTATTGAATTTTTCTTTAGCCACAATATTTTAAAAGTATAATTGAATAACATCATAAAAATTGCAAAAAAACATATTATTTTAATTGCATTTTTGATCAAATAAATCTCTCTCCTTTTATTGATTATATTTCATCAATACTTTATCATATTTTTCTCCGACAATATCTTCATACGCATTTTTAAATCTATTAAATTCATAATCCCAAGAAGCATATTCAGGCTGCCCTTTATGATTTGGTAAGTCATAATGTTTTTTTAAGTATTTAGAAATATATATTGTATATTTGGTTGCACCATTTATATTTAAATGTTTATTATCATAAAAATCGTTTTGATAGTCTATGTTGTAATCTTCTACAGTATTCATATTAATTATTGTATAGCCATTTTCTTCAATTAATTTTGTCATTTCATTTAATTCTCCCTGTTCCTCATCAGTAAAATATCTAGGCGGAATTATAAATATTGCATTTATTTTTTTATCTTGTATAGTATTAAATAATGATGTAAGAATTTCCTTATGCTCTTGTGGTAATTCAGTATATGCATTACCATTCCATGTTTGTTCTTCTTGTGCCTCTGTTTTTGTATTATTATAAGGATTTAATACAAATCCCTTATATAAATCATTTCTTCCCACAAAAGTTCTTTTTGATATATTTTTCCACATACCATGATACATAAAAAAACTAAAATAATAATTAATATACTGCTTTTTATCAATTCCCTTATAGCCTAATATTTCATTTATGGCATTTATCCTATTCATAGAAAATTCCATATTATCAACAGTTTTTCTAATATGCTCTGGCATCACTGTATTTAAAGATCTTGTAGCCATAGTCATATCTATAATATATAATTTAGCATCTTGATACTTTTCCGCATCATTAATAAGATATTTAATAGCAGCAAATGGCTCAGAATCATTTGACAACATTCCTGTTGTAAAACCATACAAATTATAAGCAAGTGTTGTATTAAAATGTTTATATGCATTACTGCTACCTAAATATATAACATCTAAAGTATCTTTAGGTTCATTATAGAAATATGTAATTGATTCTTCACTTATCCATAAAATGCTGAATACATTATTAAGCATAATAAGTAATATTCCAAAAAAGAATATAATTTTTATCATCCTTTTAGTATATATCATTCCATTCACCTAAGTATTTTAAAAGTTTCTATAAATAAATGCTGCTGGATCATATCCAACTCCATAGCATCCAAATATTAAAATTGAAAAAATTAAAATATATAACATACTCCATCTAAATACTATATTTTGTTTAAATAGTTTTTCTCTAACGTCTCCTTTTCTAGCTAAACCATCAACAACAAATAAAGCAACTAATGAAATGATTAATACTCTAAAATCATATATATCCAATCCAGCTGTATATATAGATGTATTATCAAGCAATACCCATGGATTAAAAATAAACATACTATGTATTATTCTCAAAGCAGCCATTATACTTGGAGCTCTGAAAAATACCATTGATAAAGAAAATAATAGATATGTTCTTATCACTTGATACAATTTATAACTAAAAGTTTCTGAATTAATTCCCAATTTCTTATTTACCTTTTCAGCAATTGGTGATAATAAATCCTCAAATAAAATAAATATAAATTGAAGAATTCCTGAGCCTATAATAAATTTAAGAGCACCTTCATGCCAAGCACCAATTAAAATCCACATAATAAGCATTGACAGATACATTGGAATTTTTTTGCCAACTTTTTTTCCAAATTTATTTTTACACTTTTTAGTTAATGACTGCATAAAATTTGATTTTTGTAATGGATAAAATATATAGTCTTTTAACCATGCACCTAATGTAATATGCCAATTTCTCCAAAATTCAGTAATTGTTTTTGAAAAAAATGGTGATGTGAAATTTTCTGGTAACGAAATACCAATTATTTCTGAAATACCCATTATAATATCTATTGAACCAGAAAAATTAGTATATAGTTGCAAAGTAAAAAATAACATTGCTAATATTGTAAAACAGCCATTATATGTAGCTATATCAAGGTAAACAGTATCAACAAACATTCCCAATCTTTGAGAAATAACTAATATTTTAAAAACACCCCATAAAATTCTGACAAGACCCCTACATAAAGAATCATATTTTAATTTATGTTCTCCATATAAATCTTTTTCAATATCTTCATATCTAATAAATGGTCCTGATGTAAGTATTGGAAAATAAGACATAAATAAAGCACATTTTAAAGGATTTCTTTGAGCTTTACATGTTTTTCTATATATATCTGTCAAATAACCTATCATTATTAATGAATAATAACTAATTCCAATTAATGAATTTTTATAAGAAAATTCAAATGCAAAATTAATATTCGTTAATTGGCAAAAATGATTAACCAATGATGCAAATAAATTTGTGTATTTTAAATAAATTAATTGTCCTAAAATTATTACAATTCCTAATATTAAAAATATTTTAGCTTTTTTAGTTTCTAGATTTTTTTCTATTTGAATTCCTAATACATATGTAGGTATCAATATTATCAAAGCCTGTACAACTGTTGAAATATGTAGATTTTTATAAAATAAGAAAAAAATACTTGAACCTAATAATACAAACCATTGTACCTTTTTTGGCACAACAAAAAAGATCATCAATGCAATTATGCAAAAGGCTAAAAAAGTTAATGAGGTCAGTACCATTTTATTTCTCCTTTTCTACTAATTCTATTAGCATTATCAAATTTTGTAAAGCATTTATATACTAGGAAATGCGCAGCACTTTCCTAGTATATAAAATATTTTTCTTTTGTTTTTATGAACTTACAATTCCCAATTTATCCCCAAAAATCACTCATAAATAATCTTTTTTATCTACAATATACAATTTTATTATTTACTTGCTCTTAAAGAAATAATATCTGCCATTTCTCCTACATTTTTCATTTTAGTAACTTCACCCATATTAAATTTCATTCCAAATTCTTGTTCAGTTGCAACAATTAAATTAATATGTTCCAAGCTATCCCAATCTTCAATATCATTTGCTGTTGTATTTTCATTTACAATTATTCCCTCATCATCAAAAACATCTCTAAATACATTATTTAATCTTTCATAAATTATTTTCTTTTCCATTATTCATCCACCTCTATAACATTATTTTTATTAGTATATCCTTTTGATATATCTAATTTATAAACTTTATTTCCTTGTTCATCACAAGAAACTTCTTCAAATCCTTGAAGATTATAAAAATTATTAACCATTTTATTTTTTAATGTTGGATAATAATATCCATATATTGTTTTAATCTTTTTTTCTTTCGCCTTTTCTACTAATTTATCCATCATCGCAAATTCCATATTTCTTTTAAGGACTCTACAGCTCATTATCCATAGATCTATATGCAATTCATCTTTATTTTTTATATTTCCTATTACAACAGAAATGACTCCATTATCTCCAAAAATATCTTCTAGCTTTCCATATAATTTTATGTAATTATCATCTTTATTTACTTCTTCTATATCAGCTAAAGAATACCTTTTAGTTGTTAAGTTAAATTGATTACTCTTATTACTTAATTGTGAAATTCTCTCTAAATAAATTGGTTTAAATGATGTAATTTCTGCTTTCATTTTTAAAGATAATAAATAGTCTTCATAATTATCAAATGTTGCCATCATCTGGCTTCTCTTAGCATTATCTTTATATAATTCACTTTTCTTCAAATCTTCATTTGAAAAATTAGTTACTTCAAAATATCCGTTTCTATCTATTATTGTTATATAATTTTCAGGTACATCTATTTCTGGTGTTGCAATTCCATCAACATAATTCTGAACTATTTTTCTTTCTGCAGGATTATCATCAACAAATACAAAACTATCTGCACCTAAATTTAATTCTTCAGCTATATCTTTAATATTTAAGTTTTTTGGATTCCAGTTTGCCTTTATGATTATAAAATCTTCTGGCTTTAAAGTTCCTGCCGGATGATTTAATCCAGCAATTGCATTTTCATGTTCATTTTTAGAATCAATATTTAATATAACTCCTAAACTCTTATGGTCTTTTAAATAATTTTGAAATTCAGAATAAACTTGTCCACTTGGAACTTCTGGACCAATTGCTAAATTCTCTACACCATCATCTCCAACAATTCCACCCCAAAGTGTATTATCTAAATCCAAAACAAAAGCTTTTTTATTTTTTCCATATACAGATTTAATTATTTTGGCTATATTAAAAGATAGATATGGTATTGCTGGAACTTCTAAAGCATATTTATACATATGCCAATAAAATTGATTAGCCCATCTATCTAATCCATAACATGAAGAAACATAATTTATATCATTTATAAAAAAGTTTTTTGCACTATTTGCATAGTCATAAAATTTTTGGTTTAGTCTTGTAATAAAATTTGTTCTTCCATGAATATCACTTGCATCTTTATTTCCAAGCAACCTATAATAAGGATATTCAAAATTATTTTGAATGATTGTTGCATTAAATTTTTCCTCAAGCTTTTTCCACATTTTTTCAAATTTTGTATACTCACTATTAAGCATTTCATTAATGGTTTTCTCATCATCATACATTGTTGGATACTGAGTAATATTTCTATTTGTAGTATGCACATAAATAATATCTGGTTTAAAGTTGTCTAGTTCTTCATTTCCAAACATTGCGTCTTCCCAATATTTATTGTATTCAGATTCATAAAATGTTGGTTTAATCCCATAATCAAGTAAAAAGACTTCCAAAATATTTTTTATTTCACTTGTTGTTGAACCACCCAAAATTGCAATATTTTTTTCAATTAGTCCTGGTTTTTCTAGAAGTTCTCTTTTCATTTTTTTCTTATTTTTCATTATGTAATTTACATCAAAAGGATATTCTAGTTCTTTCATTAGTGCCTCCTAAAAAATTTTTATTTTTCTTTTTCTAGTGAATTTATATAATCTGCAAAATTATTACTTACTTTTTCAGCTCCTGGTTGAGCCAAATGCGCATTATCATAAAAATCCTCATCAATTTTTAATCCTAATTCATCAAATTTTTCATTATAATCTATATAAATTAAATTTTTCTCTGCTGCAATCTTTTTTACTGTATTATATTGCATCTCACCAAATAGATCTAACTGGCATGGAACTTTTACCAAAATTAATTGGATATTATTTTCTTCAGCCAAATTTATTATCTTATCAAAATATTCCTGATTTATAGCTAATAGTTCTTCTTCCTTGCCCTTGCTTTTACTAATTATTTCATCATTATCAATATTAGTTTCTTCATCACTTTTCAAATATACATAACCTTTTTCAGAATATTTTATTTTTTTACTTGGCCAAGCCCATTTTATATCATCTTTTGACAATTCTTTGTATCTAGAATGATACATAATAAAATTGAATAAATATGATAGTCTATCTCTTTCATCTTTAACGCTTGTATTTACAGCATCTATCTTATTTTGAGTTAATTTCATACCATCAACAGCACCTCTAACAATTCCACCTTCTGCATATTCATTATTCCATGATAACATACGAATCTCCAAAACAAAATACTTAGGATGCTGTGTTTTTAATGCTTCTTTCATATAATAATAAGTTATCGGTATAGGCTGTTGTGCAGTAGCTAGATTCCATGTATTTAATCCAGTTTTTTCATCAATTATTCTTGGATCAAATGATGCATAACTTTGAGAAGAACCAAAAAATATTAAATCTAAAGAATTTTCATCTTGTTCGTAAAATGCTAACATGTTATAACCTTTTCTCATCATAACTCTATAACACACTATAAATATCAATATAAAAATTATAGTAAAAATAACTGCTTTTATAACATTTTTCATTTTTAATTAATTCTCCAATTTTTTTTACAAATCAAACGTAGTATATAACATCTTTTTTATAATTACAAGATTTTAATTATCTTCTTTACATTTATAATTATTTTTTTACATATTATCAAGAATTTTGCTTATTGCGTTTTTACATATTCTGACATATAATACTAAAGATAGAAAAATATAATTATATTTTTCTTTTTATGCTCTCAAAAAAGAGAGGTACTTAGTATGAAAAAATATAAATTAGCATTAGTTGGTGCCACTGGATTAGTTGGAATAAAAGCTAGACAAGTTTTAGAAGAATTTAACTTGCCAATATCTGAATATGCTTTTTTCTGTTCATCTAAATCAGCCGGCACTAAAATTAATTTTATGGGAAAGGAATATATTGTTAGAGAATTAAAAGAAGATTCTTTTGACGAAGGATTTGATTATGCAATATTCTCTGCTGGTGGAGAAACCTCAAAGAAATTTTCTCCAATTGCTGCATCAAAAGGCTGTATTGTTGTTGACAATAGTAGTGCTTTTAGAATGGATCCAGATGTTCCTTTAGTAGTTCCTGAAGTAAACATGAAAGCTGCTTTTAAAAATAAAGGAATAATTGCAAATCCAAATTGTTCAACAATTCAAGCTGTAATTCCTCTAAAAGCTCTTGATGAAAAATATCATATCAAAAGAGTTGTTTACTCAACATATCAAGCTGTTTCTGGAGCCGGAAAAGGTGGCGTTGATGATTTTACCAATACGCAAAAAGGCTTAGAACCTAAAAAATTTCCATATCCTATTTTTAATAACTGTTTGCCACATATAGATGTATTTATGGAAAACGGATATACAAAAGAAGAAATAAAAATGATTAATGAAACTAGAAAAATCTTAGAAAGGCCAGATCTAAAAGTTACTGCTACAACTGTTAGAGTCCCTGTTTTGAATTCTCACAGTGAATCTATAAATGTGGAATTTGAAAATAAATTTGATTTAAAAGATGTATTTTCCACTCTTCAAAATTATCCTGGAATAATCGTTGAAGATAATCCATCTGAAAACATTTATCCTCTTGCAACACATGCTTCTGAACATAATGAAGTTTTTGTTGGTAGAATTCGTAGAGATGAATCTGTAGATTCTGGATTAAATCTTTGGGTTGTTGCAGATAATATTAGAAAAGGTGCAGCAACTAACGCTATACAAATAGTTCAAAAATTAATTGAAAATGATAATTAAATTGGTCGAAGCCTTTATATAATAGAAGTGCAGAGCACTTTCCTATTATATAAAAATCAACCTCAGATAAAAGTAAAAGTATCTGAGGTTTTATTTTTAAACAAAACTTTTTATTCACACTATTTTATTTAGAATCTAAAATATATGAATGGATTATATGTTGCACTTGTTAGAAAAGTAACACTCATAATAAATAAAATCACTATAATAACATTATAACAACAATATAGTATTACAGAATTTTTAAATTTTTCTTTAAGTTTTGGCAATATTGGAAATGAGAAAATAATAGCAGGAATTATAAATAACGCACCAAATAAAATATCACTATTACCATTTATAAAAGTAATCCAATCTGATTTTTTATAAATGAACGCCTGTTGCAATGTTGTTCCTAACAATTCTAAAGATTCACATCTAAAAATAATCCAGCCAAACATAATTAAAAATATAGAATACATCCACTGTACAAATTTTGGTGCTTTTTCTAATATCTTTGATAAGAATATTTTTTCAATTAACAATATAATTGCAAAATATAGTCCCCATAATGCAAAATTCCAAGAAGCTCCATGCCAAATTCCAGTTAAAATCCAAACAATTAAAATATTTCTAATCCACTTCCATTTTTCTACTCTATTACCACCAAGTGGTATGTATACATAATCTCTAAACCATGAAGATAATGAAATATGCCATCTTCTCCAAAATTCAGTTATAGATTTAGAAATATATGGATAATTAAAGTTTTCTAGGAAAGTAAATCCAAATATTTTACCTAATCCAATAGCCATATCACTATAGCCTGAAAAATCAAAATATATTTGTAATGTATAAGCTAAAATTCCTAACCATGTTATGCTTGTACCAATTTCAGCACCTAAATTTCCAAATATTGAATCTGCAATAACTCCCATTTGATTTGCAATCAATACTTTTTTTGATAGTCCAATGACAAATCTTTTTATACCACTTTTAACTCCAGAAAAAGTTTCCTTTCTATTTTGCAATTCATTTTCAATAGTACTATATCTAACAATTGGCCCTGCAATTAATTGAGGAAATAGTGAAACATATAAAGCAAGTGATATAAAGCTTTTCTGTACTTTAATTTTATTCATATACAAATCAAAAATGTATGATAATATTTGAAATGTATAAAAGCTTATTCCTATTGGTAATATTACTTCAATAAAACTAATTTCATTACTAACAAATAAATTAATATTTTTTATAATAAAATTTGTATATTTAAAAAATATCAAATTACCAATAATAAGTATTATTGATATTACTAATAAACTTCTTTTTATTTTTGTTCTATTCTTAAAATGATCTATTAATAATCCCAACACATAACTTACTAATGTTGTAATTAGCATTAACACTATGTATTTAGGTTCTCCCCAAGCATAAAAAATTAGTGAAAATAATAATAAAACTATATTTTTTATTTTTCTACTCGGAATTATAAAATATAATAAGAATAACAATGGTAAAAAGCCAAATAAAAAAGTCAAACTACTAAATAGCATTTTATTCCTCCACAAATATAAATTACTTTTTTCTTATCTATTCCTCAATAAGAAAAACATCACTCGCATAAAATGATGCACTTCCGCAAAACAAAACTTTACTTATATTTTTATCTTTTATATATTCATTAAATTTAAATTCTTTTCCCAATTCAATTGAGTAAGCTCTTAAATCAATAGCATATGTTTTATTAAAATTACTAGCTAAAATTTTTATAATAGCATTATCATGTGATTCACCTATAATTAAAAGATTTTCTTTTTCAGGTTGATTATAATCGAAAATTACTTCACCACAGTCTCCTCCATAATATTCTCCATAAGAAATTGAAGAAATTTCTTTATTTTTATAAAGTTCTTCTTGTCCATATTCTCTTAAATTTCCATCAATATAAGTTTTATGTTCTGGAAGATTAAAATCATAGGCCTCAAAAATTTCAGATTGAGTAGTTCCCGCTGTTCTGGCCTTAGAGCCAGAAAATCTTAATTTCGTATTTATAGTTTTTACAGGTTCTAATGGTTTTTCATTAGGTAAAAGAATAGATAATATCTGGCAATAACCCTTATATGAACCTTTATAATTCCAATGATGGTCTGTCTCATAAAATAAATCTCTATATTCATCAAATGAATTAATAGAAAATCTATCAACAATTAAATTATTTTCTTTTATATTTGAATTCATAAATTCATAATATCCAGCTTTTTGATTTGTTTCAAAATTAATATCTGAATCTTTTTCAATATAATATATTAAAAATTTTATATCTGGATGCTGTCTTATTACTGTACCATAGTTATCTAATTTTCTTGATAAAATTTCTTTTGCTGGTTCAATATTTCCAAAACCATACACAATGTTATCATATCCACCTATTTTGTATAATCCGCCATTTACAGCTATATATTTTCCTCTAAAAAAATTCTTTGCAACAAAATCAACATATCCATTATTTATACTAGAAGTTAAATAATTTACACTTTTCTTCATAGTTATAGATAATGGGATTTGGTCAGCAAATGCAAGTTCAATTTTGTTTTGTGCTTCACTATTTAAAAATTCATTTAAGCTTTTAACATTGCTAAATCTATTACATGGCCTATTTTCATAATAATTTACTTCTCTATTGAAAAATAAAGCTTTTATAAGTCCACCCATTAAAAATAAAAATAAAATTACAGTCATTAATATATCTAATATAAATTTTATTTTGCTCTTTCTTTTTTCCATATTAACCTCACAAAATTTTCATGCAGATTATACAATATAAATATCATATCGTCTATCAATTCTCCTATCTGTAATCATTCAATTAATCTTCTGTAATTTGGTATTTCACTATAAGTTTGCTATTAATTGTGCAAATAACGAAACATATAAAGCCAAATAAAAAGTTAAACTACTAAATAGTATTTTATTCCTCCACAAAAAATTTATTTGAAATATAGAATCCAATATTTCCACAAAAAATAACTTTTGTAATATTATTTTTTTTCACATATTCCCCAAATTTAAATTCTTCTCCCATTTCTCTCTTATAGTGTCTTAAATCTACTGAATATGTTTTGTTAAAATGTGATGCCAATATTTTTATTATAGCATTATCAAAAGAATCTCCTAAAATTAAAATATTTTCTTTTTCCGGTCTATTAAAATCAATTATAACTTCTCCACTATCTGGTCCATAATAAGATCCATATTCTACATTTCTATTTGGATTTTCTAAATATTCCTTCTCTTCACCGTATTCTTGTTTTTTTCCAGACATATATGTATCATGTTGTGGCAAATCAAAATAATATGCCTTAAATTCCTCATTATAGATTGCACCTGCTCCTATATATTCACTCTTTATTCCAGTAAACGGTTCATTTACTTTTACTATTTGTTTTGGTTTTATTGGTTCTTCATTAGGAGCTACCATCTTTAATATTTCGCAATAACCTTTATATGATCCCAAATAATTCCAATGCAGATCAGTTTTATAAAAATACTTTTTATATTCTTCAAAAGATCTAATTTTAAAACTATCTGTTTTTAGATTATCTCTATGAATTTTTTCCTCAATAAAATCACTTATATTAAGACATTCATTTGTTACAAAATCAATATCTGAATCTTTTTCTATATAATACATTGCAAAATCAATATCAGGATGTCCCATTATTAATTTATCAAAATTTTCTATTTTTTTCTCAGTTTCACTTAAATAATAATATTTTATTTTTGAATTTATATGATTATAAACTTTTTTCATCAATATTGAACACGGAATTTGATCTGCAAACGTCAATTCTATTTTGTTTTGTGCCTTTGTATTAAGAAAATCATTAATTGAATTAATGTCTTTTAGTGTATTAGCAGTTCTTTTTTCATATTCATTAATTTTATCAGGTAAAAATAATGTTTTTATAATTCCAAATATTAAAAGAATAGCTATAAACATTATCATAATTTCATCAAACCATAGTTTTATTTGTTCATTTTTATTCATCATATCACATCACTCTTCTATATTAAATCCTGTCGAAAGATAATATCCTAAATTTCCAGCACAAATAATTTTGGTAATATTATGTTGCTTTACATATTCATCAAAGTGAAACTCATTAAAATGTCTTAAATCAACAGCATATGTTTCGTTAAAATGAGAAGCTAATAATTTCAATATGGCATTATCAAAAGAGTCACCAATTAGCAAAACATTTTCTTTTGTAGGATTATTATAATCTAGAATTACTTCCTCATTATTATAACCATAGAACATTTCATATCTAATAAACTCTGCCGAAGTTTCAAAAGAATCGCTTTCACAACCATATATTTTTTCTTCTCCTTCTATATATGTCTTATGTTCTGGTAAATTAAAATAATATGCTTTAAACTTGTCATTATAAACATCTGTCGTTCCAATTTCATCAGTCTTTGCTCCAATAACTTTTTTATCACTTGTTATAATTTTAACTGGTTTTAGTGGTTCTTCTTCGGGTGCTGCCATTTTTAATATATCACAATATCCTCTATATGATCCCCCATAAGCCCAATGCAAATCAGTTTTATAGTAATATTTTTTATAATCCTCCAGAGAATTAACTTCAAGTTTTCCAAATTGAACATTTTTTTGATTTAAATTTTCTTTTATAAAATCAGCAGTTTCAGCTTTCTCATTTGTTTCGAAATCTATATCAGAATCTTTTTCAATGTAGTAAACTATAAAATCAAGTTCAGGATGTTCAGATATTATTTTATTTAAATTTTCTATTCTATTCATTATGCCATCACGTATATACGCAAATTTACATTTTTTATAAACTAAATAATCATCAATTATATAAATATCCTTCTTTACATGCACATATTGGGTTTTCTGTTTATTTGTTAATAATTTTATATATTTATCCAGTAATACCGCATTTACATAATTATATGATCTTTTCATTTGTTCTGAAAGTGGGATCTGATCTGCAAAAACAAGTTCTATTTTATTTTGAGTTTCTGAATTTAAGAATCCATTAAATATTTCTATATTTTCTAGTGAATTAGCTCTCCTGTTTTCCAATGTCACAATTTCTTTTTTTCCTAATACTGTTTCAACAAGTCCTGTTATCAATATAGAAAATATTACTATCAATATAAGTATATCAGCTATTTTTCTAATATCCATTCTTTCCTCTAAAACACATATAAATATTTTTAATTCATCTATTGATTTTAGTAGACTATTTGTGTATAATAATTAAGTCACTTAGGGGTATAGTGTCAACGGTAGCACATCGGTCTCCAAAACCGCTTGTCTGGGTTCGAATCCTAGTGCCCCTGCCATGAATCAGCTATTTTTTTAATAGCTGATTTTTATTATCTTATAGGAAATTTCTCCGAATTTCCTATAAGATAAAGGCTTCGCTACAAATCTTTATACTCTATTTAAGTTAATTCTTAGCTAATTATAATATACTATAATATTTTTTAAAAGTAAAAATTTTAATTCTTTATATGTTAATCTCTCAAAAAGTAATTGACAAAAATTAAAAAAAATATTATTTTATAAAAGGGCTATACCAGAAAGGAATTCTATGTATAGTTCTTTTTTTAAGCTTTTTACAATTTCTATAATAGTATTAATGTTTTTTTCATGTTCGTTCTTATTCATTTCATCTGGTAATTTTGAAAATACAGAAACTGAATTTGTTAATTCAAGTAATTTTTATTGGCCTCTCCCTGGTAACAAAAGAATCACCTCATATTTTGGGAAAAGAAAATCTCCAACTGCAGGTTCTTCATCAAATCATTCTGGGTTAGATATCGCCGCTTCTGAAGGTACTCAAATTCATGCCTGTTTTTCAGGCACAGTAACTTTTGTTGGATTTAAAGGTGCTGGCGGTTATACACTCACTATAAAAAACGGAAACATGTCAGCCTCATATTGTCATATCTCTCCTAATTTTTTATTTAACGTTGGTGATTATGTTATTCAATCTAATGTCATTGCAAATGTTGGTCCTAAAAATGTCTATGGTGTTTTAAATAATCCATATAAAGATTCTTCTGGGAAACCAACTAATGGAGCAACTACAGGATGTCATCTTCATTTAACAATAAAAAAAGACGGCAAAGCCGTCAATCCTTTAGATTATTTTTAATCTTCATCTTCTTCATCATCTGAAGAATCATCATCCCAGTCAATATCAAATATCTGACCACATTCTGGGCAACATATTTCTTCTATTTCGTCATCATAATCAGTTTGTATTTCAAATCCGCAGTAAGGACATGTAACAAAGAAATCAAAATCTTCCATTTCAACCATTTTTTCAAAATACTTTAGACGTTCCTCTAATGCTAAAATTCTCATTTCATTATTTTTATTTTTAGCCTCGATTTTTTGCATCTTTTCATCATATTTATCTAAAATTCGGCTGCAATCATCTACCACTATAGATACAATATCATCAAGTTGTTTTTTGGCCTCATTTAGCTTTTTTTCATCATCAATTGTATTTTCTAAAGTCTCAATCATCTTTTGATATTGTTCTTCTAACTTTGACACTGATCAATTATCTCCTTTTGACTAAATTCTTTCCATGTATTCACCAGTTCTTGTATCTATTCTTATTACATCACCAATATTTACAAATAATGGTACTGATATTTCATATCCATTTTCAAGTGTAGCTGGCTTTCCAGAAGTTGTTGTTGTATTTCCACTAAATCCAGGTTCTGTGTATGTAACTTCAAGTTCAACAAACATAGGTGGTTCTACTGCAAATACATTTCCTTTAAATGAAAGAATTTTACAATTCATATTTTCTTTCATAAATTTAAGAGCATCTCCAATTTGTTCTTTGTTTAATGGTATTTGCTCATATGTTTCATTATCCATGAAATAATATAAATTTTCATCATTATAAAGGTATTGCATATCTCTTTTTTCTATTTCTGCACCTTGTAATTTTTCTGATGGATTAAAAGTTTTTTCTAAAACAGATCCATTAATTACATTTTTTAATTTTGTTCTAACAAATGCTGCACCTTTTCCTGGTTTAACATGTTGAAATTCTACAACTTTATATACAGAACCATCCATTTCAAATGTAGTTCCATTTCTTAAATCTCCTGCCATATATACTTCTGCCATTATAAATTCCTCCCATAATTAAAAATCTTTTAATATAATACAACATTTTACGCATAAAATCAAGTTTTCATTATCTTTTATACTTTTTCAGTCACAAATTATAACAGTTGGTCCCTTATCAGCTTTTGTCAATCGACTCATTCCCATTTTAGTTACCAAAATGGTATCTTCTATTCTTATTCCAAATTGTCCTACTTTATACGCACCAGGTTCTATCGTTAAAACCATATTTTCCTTTAACATCTGATCATATACTATTCCAAAGAAAGGTTCTTCGTGAATGTCTAATCCTACTCCATGTCCTAATGAATGAAGAGGAATATATCCATTTTCTCTTAAATTATTATTAGAGTTTTGAGCAATTGTTTTAATATTTTTTCCATCTCTAATTTCTTTTTCTGCCATTTCATTATTTCGTAAACAAATATTATATGTTTCTCTATATTCATCATCCATATAATTTATAAACAATACTCTAGTCATATCAGAGCAATATCCTTTATATTTACATCCCATATCTATAAGAACTATATCGCCATCTTTAATTTTTCGGGTTCCAGGCATGGCATGTGGCATAGATGAGTTATGACCTGATGCAACAATCGGAGCAAATGAAACATCATCAGCTCCATTAGTTTTATAAAATTTTTCTATTTCAAATGCAATTTCTTTTTCAGTCATTCCTATTTTTATAAATTTTTTTAAATATTCAAAACATTGGTCTGTAAGTTCACAAGCTTTTTCTATATATTGAATTTCTTTTTCGTCTTTTACAACTCTCTGTTTTTCAATTATATTTTCAGTTTCCATCAAGTTTACTCTAAAAGTTTGTAAGTATTCTTTATAATCAGCATAGGTAACAAAATTTTCTTCAAAACCAACATTTTCACAATACATAAAAAATGCAGCATATTCTTCTTTACTTATATTTTTCTTGTCTGCAACTAAAATTTCATCTTCAATAGTCAGAATTGTATTGACTTCTTCAATATATCTACTATCAGTAATAAAAAGATTTTCTCTTAACGTTATAAGTAATATTCCTTCTGCTTCTATTCCAATCAAATACTTAATATTAACGGGATTGGATACTATCATTCCTTGCAAATTTTGTGTTTTTAATTGATCTCTTAACCACTTAATTTTTATATTCATAATAGTATCTCCCCTTTTTTATTTTTTAAAATATTTCAAAAACCATTGTCCAGAAAATATAAACCACAAATATTGAAACAATGTATCTTGTGGTATATATATTGCTATAATAGCAGCAATAACAATAAATGGTCCAAAAGGTATATACTCATCTGACTTTCTTCTTTTA
This sequence comes from uncultured Clostridia bacterium, assembly GCA_947588885.1. Classification (GTDB taxonomy): domain Bacteria; phylum Bacillota; class Clostridia; order TANB77; family CAG-508; genus UMGS1994. The sequence continues at coordinate 2,152 of CANQAH010000016.1, read as the reverse complement.
GTAATAATTAAAATTATGCTTATAATAGACCCTATCAAAAAAGATAAAACTGAAATTATTAGAATTGAACTTGTACCAAAAAACAGTCCAATTGCTCCCATCAGTTTAACATCTCCCATTCCCATGGCTTCTTTCCCTGCAATTAAAGCTCCAATAATGGTAATTATAAGAAACACACCTGCTCCCAGAGCCATACCTTCTAATCTATTAAGTGCAAAAGATATTCCTGTTGGACTTACAATTCCCTCAAAAAATATAAATAATAAACCTATTTCAAAAATAGTTAAAACTAATCTATTAGGTATTATTTTTTCTTTTAGATCAATAACAAAAGCTGATATTAATAAAGGCATTAAAATAAAATAACTAATTGTCGTTATATTAGTATGCCAACTTTTATCAATTCCACACATATATAATAAGAATATGTATAAAATAAACATTGTGCCCATCATACAATAATGTGGAACTACTTCATTTTTATATTTTTTTAAAGATTCTTTTCCAAAAATTCTTTCACCATTTAATAATCTTTTGTTCATCATTCCTATTAGCTGTCCAACTATGCAACCAATAAAACCAACAGCTAAATATATTAGTACATGTATATTGTTAAAATACATTTTATTTTGCACCTTTCTTTTTCATGTAATTACGCATAATTGCATTTTCAATAGGTCTTTTTACTTTTGTAACAAATATATCTTTTTTTCCAACTTGTTTAACCAAAATAGAAAACATTTTCATTCTTTTAGCGCCCCAAACATCTGTTGATAATTGATCTCCAACAACTGCAACGTCTTCTGCTTTTAGTTCAAGTTTTTCCAATGCTTTTTTAAAACCTGATTTAAAAGGTTTTTTTGCAAATAATATATAATCTATATTAAGTTTACCAGCAACTGTAGAAACTTTATCTTTTTTGTGACTATTAGATACTATAATACATTTTATACCTTCATTTTTTAGTTCTTCACACCATTCTTCAGCACCAGTAACTAAATTTCTATAATAATCAATAAGAGTATTATCGACATCTAAAATTAATCCTTTTAAATTATTTTTCTTTAGTAATTCTGGACTAATATTTTTAACACTATCTAGATATAAATCTGGATAAAAATTCATTGCTGTCATCCTCCATATCAATATAATATTATCAGTATGTCGCATTTTTGTCAATTAGAAAGCCATTGTTTAATATTCAATTTAATCAAATTTTTATGTAAATTATAAAAACCATAGCTGCTAATTATTTAACAGTTATGGTTTTATGATTTAAGATTTCATATTAAATTTTTTTACAAGTTTTCAATTTCTGTTTTAGTTAATCCTGTCAATTCCTCTATTTCTTCCACATCATGTCCTCTATTTTTTAATTTTTTAGCAATCTCTTGGCTTGCATCTATGTATCCATCTGAATATTTACTATTCATTTCAAGCACATATTTTTCTCTCAATTCTGCTATATATAATTCTCTTTCATTTTTTATTACTTCATCATATTCTTTTTTTGCTTCCTTTATTTTTTCATTTTTCATATTATTTTCCTCCACATTATTAGGATTTACTAAAACTTCTTGAACAAGATGATAAGAAACTTCTTGCATAGTTTAGTTAAATTATATTACAAGTTTTCAATTTCTGTTTTAGTTAATCCTGTCAATTCCTCTATTTCTTCCACATCATACCCCTTATTTTTTAATTTTTTAGCAAACTCTTGACTTGCTCCTTGTCTTCCTTTTTCTTCTCCATCTATGTATCCATCTGAATATTTACTATTCATTTCTAGCACATATTTTTCTCTCAATTCTGCTATATATAATTCTCTTTCATTTTTTATTACATTATCATATTCTTTTTTGGCTTCTTTTATTTTTTCATTTTTCATATTATTTTCCTCCACACTATTAGGATTTACTAAAATTTCTTGAACAAGATGGTAAGAAACTTCTTGCATAGTTTTATTAAATTTTATTACAAGCTTTCGATTTCTGTTTTAGTTAATCCTGTCAACTCAATTATTTCTTCCATATCATACCCTTTATTTTTTAATTTTTTAGCAAACTTTTGACTTGCATCTATGTATCCATCTGAATATTTACTATTCATTTCTAGCACATATTTTTCTCTCAATTCTGCTATATATAATTCT
>CANQAH010000015.1 GCA_947588885.1 uncultured Clostridia bacterium | reverse complement strand
TTTTTTATTCTAACAGGATATTCTAACTTTTTTTGATATAACCACATTAAAAACTACCTCCTTTTTCCCAAGGCCATGGTTCTTCTAACCAACGCCATTTATTGCATGGAAACTCTATTGTAAGAGGTCCATAAACTTTTTGATAATTGTCTGTTAAGGTTTTTAATTTTTTTGCACATTCATTACATAAACATAAAGCTTTTTTATCGTCAGGATTTATGTCTAAATATAAACCTAATTCTATTAACTTAAAATTAGTTGCACGAATTTCATCTAATAATTCACTTCTAGATTGATTATTGCAATGTTCTTCCATCATGAATTACATCCCTCCCCAATAGTATTTGATCTTTTAAGATAATCGATTACTTCCATTGATTGATTAGGACAATATGGCATTACTAATTCTGGAAAAATAGTTCCCATTTTTAGTCCAATTTCAGGAGTGTAGATTTTATTTAATTTTTGATGAGGTACATAAGAATGACCATACATCCAATTACTTGGGAAAACTGAAGAATCATCAAATCCGCATGAACAAGAATTACCATTTTCATTTTCATAATTTGTATCTATATTACATGAAGTTTCATACATGTTATTATCACAATTATTATCGCCGTTATTTTCATCATTCATATTTTGATAATAATTACAACTGCAACCGCATTTTCTATACATTAAAAATTCCTCCTTTATTTTTATATTATAAAATATGTAAAAAAAGGTAATAAAGTGACGAATTTTGTATAAAAATAATTGTATTTATTTATGCATATGATATAATTTGGGAAAGTTAAAAAAAATGAAGGGTTAATTTTATGAATAAAGAAATTTTGAATCAAGCATTGAGTACTACATATGAGACGTTCAAAGATCGATCAAATGCTCTTAATGATAGAGAACGTTCTCAATATGGAAAAAGACAAGCAGAAACAGCATTAGCATATTATCTTATGGATAATGATGTTAGCTTTTTTACTCGTACTAATTTGGCAAGAAAAAAAGTAATAGAAAATTTGAAAAGAGAAGAAGTTGCAGTGTATCTTGCTAAATATTTAACAACTAAGGCAAAAGAAAGTGCAAAAGAAGATAATTATATTATGAGCATTATTAAAAGCAAGTTTGGAACATTATCAGATTATGAAATTCAAATGGAATTAGCATATTGCTTTTTAGGAGCTAAAGAAAGAGCTTTTGGAGAAATTGATTGTAGTGGTATCACAGGTTATGCTTCTGAATTATATGTTGATGATCAAATAGCAAGAAGTATTGCCAAAACTGAAGAATTAGAAAAAAGAGTTGAGGAAACAGTAGATCCTAAATATGGCGTAAAAAATGTTAAGCTAAATCCAGTAGCAGTAAATTATTGTGTGCAAGAAATCTTAGATGGAACTCAATTATCAATACAAAACGAAGCTAGAAATAATCCAAATTCTAAATATAGACCAGGAAGACAATATAATTTAAATGATGAACTTTTTGCAGTAACTGATATTGGAAAAAGAAGAGAAAATCAAGAAGATTCTGTACTAATAATGTACCATCCATCATCTCCTAAATATAAGATGCTTGTTGTTGCTGATGGAGTCGGAGGAAATGCAGATGGAGAAAAAGCTAGTAGCGAAGTTGTAAGAAATATGATAAAATGGTTTAATAATTTGTCTCCTGAAGATTTTGCTGAAGGAAGAGAACAATATTTAAGTCAAGTATGGTCTGGTGAATTAAGAAGACTAAATGAGAGTGTTATGCAAAAATATCCAGGAGCTGGTTCAACTTTTGTTGGGGCAATTGTAGGTGATAAAAACACATTAGTGTCATCTGTCGGAGACTCAAGAGCGTATGTTCTTGGAAAAGATGGTGAGTTATATCAAATTTCAGATGATGACAATTTAAATTATAAAGATTGGAAAAGAACTTGGGAAGATGAACCACGAAGTAGATATGAAATTAAAAATGGAGAAGAAAAAGAATTAGCTAAAGATTTACTAAGATTTAGAAAAGATTCAAATGTGATAACAGCAGGTATAGGAGTATCAAGGTTTGGAATTACACCACATTTTAAAACTATACCGAATGAAAAATATACGACTTTAATGTTATTTAGTGATGGCGTCACAGACTGCTTGTCAGATAAAAAAATAAAAGCAATAGCTAGCGAGACAAAAGTTGAAGATTTGGCACAAGCTTTGGTAGATGCTGCACTAGATGAAATAAGTGATTTACCAATATCAGCAGATGGAAAAGCAAACATCTATAAACAAAGGATTTATGGTGGAAAAGATAATACAACTGCTGCGGTATATAAAAATAAAGAAGAGAGTGAGAGGTAATATGAAAAGAATAATTAGTGTTGTTGATGAAGAAAAGAATGAAGGAAAGTATGAATTTCTTTGTGCATTTGATTCTGAGTATACAGGAAAAAGTTATGTAATTTATACAGAATATGCAGAAGATTCTAATGATGGAAGTTTAATGTTACATGCAGGTTCGTATACAGAAGACGAAGGAAAACTAAAAGTTGATACAAAACTAACACAAGAGGAATATGACATGATGTCTGAAATTATAAATGGAATGATAAGAGAAGCAAAGAAAATGAGCGAAGAGGAGAAAAAAAATCAAAATAATAATAATGAATGATTTGGAAGTACCAACTAATCACAGTTGGTACTTTTTTGTCTTAATAATGAAAAAAGTATTTAAAAAAAACTTTGAATGATATATAATATTCAAGAATTGTTTATTAAAATGGGAGAAAATAATGCGAAAAAAATGGGAATATAGAAATAGTACTGAAAATAAAGTTGAACATATTATTGAAAAGTTTAATATATCAAGATTATTGGCAACTGTATTAGAAAATAGAGGAATTACAAAGGATGAAGAAATAAAAATTTTTTTAGAACCAACTAGAAAAAATTTTCATGATCCATATTTAATGCCTGATATGGAAAAAGCAGTTGAAAGAATAATAAAAGCAATTGAAAATAAAGAAAAAGTTATGATCTATGGGGATTATGATGTTGATGGAATAACTAGTATAACTGTTTTGAAAAAGTTTTTAAAAGATTGCGGATTGGAAACTGGATATTATATTCCAAATAGATTAAATGAAGGTTATGGTTTAAATAAGGAAGCTATAGATAAAATTAAAGAAGAAAATTATACTTTAATAATAACTGTTGATTGCGGAATTTCTGCAATTGAAGAAGTTGAATATGCAAATAGTTTGGGAATGGAAACGATTGTAACAGATCATCATGAACCGATGGATACACTCCCAAATGCTTTGGCTGTTGTTGATCTGAAAAGAAAAGATAATAAATATCCATTTAAAAGTTTAGCAGGGTGTGGTGTTGTTTTTAAACTTACACAAGCTATTGGAATGAAACTAAAAATGCCTGAAAATGAATACTTAAAGTATTTAGATATAGTTTGTTTAGGTACAATTTCAGATATAGTTCCACTTGTCGATGAAAATAGAGTTATAGCTAAACTTGGATTAAAACTAGTAGAAGTAACTAGAAATCCTGGATTAAGGGCATTAGTTAATGCATCAGGATTTAAAAAAATAAATTCAAATGCAATATCATTTGGAATTGCACCTAGAATAAATGCTTGTGGTAGAATGGGATATGAAAAAGAGGCTTTAGAATTATTTTTAACTGAAAACATTGTAGAAGCACAAAATATAACGGAAAAATTAAACGAGTATAACAGAAATAGACAGGAAATAGAAAAAAATATTTTTGATGAAGCTATATCTATGTTGTCAAAAGAAGATGCAAATAAGAATACAATAGTTCTTGCATCTGATAAATGGCATCATGGAGTAATTGGAATTGTTTCTTCCAAAATTACAGAAATGTATTTTAAACCATCAATTTTAATTTGTTTAGAGGGTGAAGATGGAAAAGGTTCAGGAAGAAGTATACCTGGTTTTGACTTACATGAGGCTCTTTCTGTACTTTCAGATAAACTTGAAAGATATGGTGGCCATGAAATGGCTGTTGGTCTTGGAATAAAGAAAAACAAAATAGAAGAATTTAAAAAAGAATTTGAAGAATATGCGAAAAGTAAAAACGTTGATGAGATTGTTCCAATTATAGAGATAGATAAACTAGTCGATTCTAAAGATATTAATTGTAAAACTGTTAATGAACTGGAATTGCTAGAACCATTTGGAGAAGGAAATAGAAAGCCTGTATTTGAATATAAAAATTTAAAAATTGATTCAATTAGAGCATTGTCAGATGGCAAACATCTAAAAATGACTTTAAAAGATGGAAATACTTTAATTTCAGCAATTGGATTTAATATGGGGCATTTAACAAAAGAATATTTAATTGGTGATAAAATAGATGTTGTAGGAAATCTTGAAATTAATTCATTTAATGGAGTAGATTCTGTTCAAATTAATTTAAAAGATATTATGAAATCTTACTAGGAGGTATAGATTTGAAAGAAGACACAGTGCAAAAAGAAATAGAAGACGTAATAAAACTTGCAAAAGAAAAAAATCGTCATGTTGATAGCCGAAAAATTATGAAAGCATATAATTATGCTAAAGCAAAGCATCGGAGATCAAAAAAGAATGTCAGGTGAACCTTATATAATTCATCCAGTACAAGTTGCATATATTCTTGCTGGACTTGAATTAGATACTGACACTATTTGTGCTGCGTTATTGCATGATGTTGTTGAAGACACTGATACAACAAATGAAGACATAGTAAAAGAATTTGGTGAATCTGTTGCAGAAATGGTTAGTGGTGTTACTAAGCTTGGAAGATTGCAATATACAACTAAAGAAGAGCAACAAGTTGAAAATTACAGAAAAATGTTTTTAGCAATGGGAAAAGATATTAGAGTCATTTTAATAAAACTTGCAGATAGACTTCATAATATGAGAACATTAAAATATCTAAGTAGAGAAAGACAAATTGCTAATAGTAAAGAAACAATGGATTTATATGCACCACTTGCTAATCGTTTAGGTATTTATTCATTGAAATGGGAATTAGAGGACTTATCTTTTAAGTATTTATATCCTGATGAATTTCATGAAATTGTAAAAGGTCTTGATAAAAAAAGAGATGAAAGACTTGCTTTTATTGATATGATAATGGAAGAAATCAGGAAACAATTAAAATCTGCAAGGATTAATGCAGAAGTAACTGGTAGGGCTAAACACATTTATAGTATATATAGAAAAATGCAAAGAGATAATTCTACATTAGATCAAATTTATGACTTATTTGCTCTAAGAATTTTAGTTAATAATGTACGTGATTGTTATGCTGCATTAGGAATAGTACATGATTTATATACACCTATGCCAGGAAGATTTAAAGATTATATTTCAGTTCCTAAAAAGAACATGTATCAATCTATACATACGACTCTTATTGGACCAAAAGGAACACCTTTTGAAGTTCAAATAAGAACATGGGAAATGCATAGAACAGCTGAGTTTGGTATTGCTGCTCATTGGGCGTATAAAGAACAAAGTAATAAAGGAAAGAAGAAAGCTGTTGTTGTTAAAGAGGACAAGTTAGCATGGCTTCGTGAAACTCTTGAATGGCAAAAAGATACAGAAAATCCTGATGAGTTTATGAATACTTTAAAAAAAGAGTTATTTGAGGATGAAGTTCATGTATTTACACCTAAAGGTGATATAAAAGTTTTACCAAGAGGAAGCACACCAATAGATTTAGCTTATGCAATTCACGAACAAGTTGGACATAGAATGATTGGCGCTAAAATAAATAGTAAAATGATGCCAATAATAACTCAACTAAATAATGGTGATATTGTAGAAATAATTACATCAGATTCTGCTAAAGGCCCAAGTAGAGATTGGCTTAAATTTGTAAAAAGTAGTGGTGCAAAAACAAGGATTCAACAATGGTTTAAAAAGGCTCAACGTGCGGAAAACATTGAAAAAGGTAAAGAAATATTAGAAAAAGACATTAAAAAAATTGGAATGAAACATAGTGATTTGTTTAAACCAGAATGGGTTCAAATTGCATTAGACAGATATAAATACAATACTATTGATGATATGTATGCAAGTATCGGATTTGGAGCAATTTCAGCTGCTAAAATTTTAGCAAGATTACTTGAAGAATACAAAAAAGAACATAAAGAAGAAGATTTAGAAAAAACAATTTCTGAACTTGCTACTAAAAAAACAATTACAAAGCCTTCTAAAACAGGTGTTGTAGTTGAAGGAATAGATAATTGCTTAGTAAAACTTTCTAAATGTTGTAATCCACTTCCTGGAGATCAAATTGTTGGATACATTACAAAAGGAAGAGGAGTATCTGTTCATAGAACAGATTGTGTAAATGTTAAAGAATTAATATCTGAAGAAAATAGAATGATTGATGTTTATTGGGCAAATGAAGCAAAATCAAATTATAGTGTTGAAATTACTGTATATGCTAATGATAGACAAGGATTACTTTCAGATGTTATTAAAGAAGTTACTTCAGCTAAATTTAATATATTAGGAGTTAATACAAAAACAACTAGAGAAAGAATTGCAATTATTGAAGTAACATTAGAACTTGAAAATTTACAAGAATTAAATAAAGTTATAAATACATTAAAACGTATTGAAAGTGTGTATGAAGTTAAGAGAAACAAATAAAGAGGTATACAAATGATTTTAAAAAAATTAAAAGTTAAGGTAGATCATTTAAATTTAATTACAAATTGTTATATTGTAGTTGATGAAGAAACGAAAGAAACCATGGTTATAGATCCAGGTGCTGAACCAGAAAAAATTATAGATATGCTTGATATATTAGAGGCAAATTTAAAATATATTTTTATAACACATTGCCATGCTGATCATATAGGAGCAATTGAAAAAGTTAAAGAAGCAAAAGGTGGAAAAATTCTTGTAAGCAGAGAAGATAGCTCTGGACTATATGACGAAGCAAAGAGTTTAACTTATTATGCTGAAACGCCTAATCCAGAATTGGAGGCTGATTCAAGAGTTGATGATGGAGATTTAATTCATTTAGGAAAATTGGAATTTAGAGTTATATCAACACCAGGTCACACAAAAGGCGGATTATGTTTATATTGCCCTGAAGAAAGTATGATTTTTACAGGGGACACTATTTTTTCTGGAACATGGGGAAGAACAGATTTACCAACTGGAAGCATGGAGGATATTATGGATTCAATTATAAACAGAATTCTTATCTTACCTGGAGATACGTTTATATATCCTGGACATGGAAGAGCTACTAGAGTAGAAGATGAAAAACCAATTTATTTGGAATTAAGAAAAAAGGATTTTTAAAGGAGATTTTATTATGATACAAAAACCAAAGGGAACTAGGGATATATTGCCATCCGAAATTTATAAGTGGCAATATATAGAAGATAAAGTAAAAAGAGTTTTTGAAAATGCTGGAATGAAGGAAATAAGAGTACCTGTTTTTGAAAATACAGAACTTTTTTCAAGAGGTGTTGGAGAAACTACTGATGTTGTACAAAAAGAAATGTACACATTTGAAGATAAAGGAGGAAGAAGCATTACATTAAGACCTGAAGGAACAGCTGGTGTTGTTAGAAGCTATATAGAAAATGGTATGGCAAGCTTAGCAACTCCGCTTAAATTATGGTATGAAATGGCAATGTATAGATATGAAAATGTTCAAAAAGGAAGATTAAGAGAATTTAGACAAATAGGAACAGAGGTCATTGGGACACAAAGCTATTTAGCTGATGTGGAAGTAATTTATTTAGGAATGCAAATATTTAAAGTATTAAATATTCCTAATATAAGTTTAAATATTAATAGTATAGGATGTCCTAAATGCAGAGCTAAATATCAGGATGCATTAAGAGATTTTATTAGACCTAATTTAGATAAATATTGTGATACTTGTAAGACTAGATTTGAAAAAAATCCAATGAGAATATTAGATTGCAAAGAAGAAAAATGTAAAGAAATGAATCAAGGTGCTCCACAGATATTAGATTATTTATGTGACGAATGTAGTGATCACTTTGAAAATGTAAAAAAACTTTTAAAAGAACTTGAAATTGATTATAAAATTGATTCAGGTATTGTAAGGGGATTAGATTATTATACGAAAACAGTTTTTGAATTTGTTTCAGAAGATGATGGATTGACAGTTTTAGGTGGAGGAAGATATGATGGATTAGTAAAGGAAATTGGAGGGCAAGATACACCTGCTGTTGGTTTCGCAATGGGAGTTGAACGTCTTTTAGAAATATTTAATAAGTATAATCCTGATCTAATAAAAGATAAAACTATTGATATTTATATAGCGAATATTGGAGAAAGTGCAAATATTTGTGCAACAAAGCTAGTAAATGATTTAAGAAAAAATGATGTATTTGCTGAAAAAGATATTTGTGAAAGAAGTTTGAAAGCTCAATTTAAATATGCAGATAAACAAGGAGCAAAATTTGTAATTACAATTGGTGATGATGAAGTTAAAAATAATGAAGCAAAGATGAAAAACATGGTAACAGGAGAAGAATTTGATATAAAATTAACTGTTGAAGATATAATGAATAATATGTAGTTTAAGTTATATTTCACTAAAGTAATCATATATTATATTGTATGAGGTTATAGTGAAATATGATAAGAGTATTTAGAGTAGGAGATATAACAAAAAATCTAGTAAAGGTAGTGATACTTATAATTGGTATTATACTTTTTACTAGATTTTTTAATGGAATTAGAAAGATTGATTGGAAAAATTTATTAGAGAATAGATTAAATTCATTGAATAATAAAACGTTTACTGAAGTTTTAGACGAAAATTTAGATGAACCTGTAATCAATAAAGATGAAAATAATATAATATCAGAAGAATTAGATTTTATTAAAAGTGCTTTTCTAAATGATCCTATTATTGCAAGTAAAAAATTTGTAGAAACAGAAAAAAATGAAAATGATGAAAATGTTGGTGAAAATTTAACTACAGAAGTTATCTCAGAGCATAATAAAGAAGATACATATAATGCTCAATATTCAAATGTGTTAATAAAGAATGATACAGGTTTTGAACTAACTGAAGAAATGCTTACACCTAATATTGAATTTGATAAAACAAATGTAGTGATATATCATACTCACACAAGTGAAAGTTATACTCCTACAGAAGAAAATCAATATGAGGCTAATGGGAATTTCAGAACATTAGATACGGAGCATAATGTAGTTAGAGTAGGCGAAGAATTAAAATCAAGGCTAGAGAGCAAAAATATTAATGTTATTCATGATGCTACTTTTCATGATTATCCAGAATATAATGGTTCATATGATAGAGCATTAGTAACTGCAAAATCTATTTTAGAATCTAATAGCTGTGATTTAGTTATTGACTTACATAGAGATGCTTTAGGTGATAGTACATATGCTCCAAGTGTTATGATTGGAGATGAGAAAGCAGCACAAATAATGTTTGTAATGGGGACCAATGGTGGTGGATTAAATCATCCTAATTGGAATAATAATTTAAAAATAGCAATTAAAATTCAACAAAAGGCAAATGAATTATATCCTGGATTGTGTAAGCCAATTATTTTAAAAAAATATAGATATAATCAACATGTAGCGAAAGGAGCATGTATTATAGAAGTTGGAGCAACTGGAAATACTTTAGAAGAATGTCTTGTTAGTATGAAATATTTAGCTGAAGTAATTGCAAATGTTTAGTTATTATATGAAAAATTTTTAAAGAAGCGGATTTACTATAAAAATGGCTTGAATAAAAAAAATATTATAAATATAATAAGATACAAAGGAGGAATTTTATGATTAAATTTGATTATGAAAATTCAAGTATAAATGAGAGAATGATAAGTGAATATGAGGAAATGGTTCAAAAAAATCATTTGTTTTTACACGAAAATCCAGATGATGAAAAACAATTTTTAGGTTGGATTAATCTTCCTGAAAATTATGATAAAACAGAATTTGAAAGGATAAAAAAAGCAGCTAAAAAAATTCGTTCAGATTCTGATGTATTAATTGTTATAGGAATTGGAGGATCATACTTAGGTGCTAGGGCAGTAATAGAAGGATTAACTGATTGCTTTTATAATATGTTACCTGATCAAAAAAGAAATTCTCCAATGGTTATATATGCAGGAAATAATTTAAGTCCAAATTATTTAAATGATTTAATGAATTTAATTGGTGAAAGAGATATTTCTATAAATGTTATTTCAAAATCTGGAACTACTACAGAGCCAGCTATTGCATTTAGGATTTTAAAAGAAGCAATAGAGCAAAAATATGGTATAGAAGAAGCTAGAAAAAGAATATATGTTACAACAGATAAAGCAAGAGGTGCGCTAAAAGGACTAGCTACATCAGAAAAATATGAAACATTTGTTATTCCTGATAATATTGGTGGAAGATTTTCAGTATTGACAGCTGTAGGGCTACTACCAATAGCAACAGCAGGAATTGATATTGACAAATTAATGCAAGGAGCAAATGATGCAAGAGAAAAATATTTAGAACCAAGTGTTAAATTTAATGATTGCTATAAATATGCAGTTGTTAGAAATTTATTATATACATCAGGAAAGAAAATTGAAGTTCTTGCAAATTATGAGCCACAATTGCATTATTTTACAGAATGGTGGAAACAACTTTATGGTGAGAGTGAAGGAAAAGATGGCAAAGGAATTTTTCCAGCAGGTGTTGATCTTACAACAGATTTACATTCTATGGGACAATATATACAAGATGGTGAAAGACATTTATTTGAAACAGTTTTATGTGTATCAGAACCAAAAAATGATATTGATGTAAAAGCTGATAGCGAAAATGTTGATGGCTTAAATTATTTAGCAGGTAAGAGTTTAGATTACATTAATAAAAAAGCTATGGAAGGAACTGTTCAAGCTCATGTGACAGGAAATGTTCCAAATTTAATGGTTACTATGGATAAATTAGATGAGGAAAATTTAGGACAGTTAATTTATTTCTTTGAAAAGGCATGTGCAATGTCTGGACTTATTTTAGGAGTAAATCCTTTTAACCAACCAGGAGTAGAAGAGTATAAGAAAAATATGTTTAAATTACTTGAGAAGCCAGGATATTAAAAATTATTTATATAATAAAAAGTAATTAACATAATATTTGCCAAATTGATGAAAAAGTAGTAAAATATCCAATAAATGTAATAATATTGGAAGAAGCAAATGTATAAAGAAATATCTAAAGTAGATTTAAATAAATATACAATGGTAAGTGAATATCCAACAAATAGATTTGAGTATAATTTAAATGCGATTATTCAAGATAAAAATTTTACGTATTCGAGGGATGATGAAGTAAAATTTGTTTTGAAGAAAAGCGAATTAGAACCATATATTCATTTTGGTGAAAAAGTAGCATATGAAATTGCTAAAAAGCTTAAATTTAAATGTTGCAGAGTAGAACTTTTTAAAGGAGTAGACGACTTTGGCAGAAAAACTGTAGGAGATATTAGTTATTTTGATTTAGATAGTGATGAAGAAATTATAAATCCATATTGGGCACTTAATTGGTATAGAAAAAATTATGAAAAACAGATTTATCCTGCAAGTATTGATGTAATATTTGATGCATGTAAAAAATATTGCTTTGAAAAAGACAATAGGCCAGATGAAGAGTTTGAAAACTTTATGAGAGATTTTATCTATATGACAGTTTTTGATTTGAAATTTGGAAATTTTGATCGAAAAGAAAATAATTGGCTTTTGAGAATAAATAAACAAAACGGAAAGTATGATTTATATCCAATGTTTGATAATGAAGCAATATTAGGATTTGCAAATGATGAGCCAGAAAACTTATCAGATGAAAATATAGAAAGATTTAATGAACATTTTAAATCAATGGTTTGTACAAGTGAAGATGGAGAAAAAAGAAAGGGATCATCAATGGAAAATATGATTAAATTTTTATTGATGAATTATCCAATACAAACTAAAGAGGCCATTATAAGAATATTTGAATTTACTAAAAGTGATTTAGAAGAAATATTAAATAATATTCCAGATTTGCCGGAAAGTAGAAGAAAATTTGCTATAAAAAATTTTGAATGTAGAGATACAAAGTTTAGAAATGCAATAAAAAGTTTTTTAGAAGATGAAAAAATTCAACATGTGCAAATAGCAAATTTATTTTCTGAAGAAAGATAAAATATATTAATTTGGACGAAGTCTTTATATAATAGGAAAACATAGACTGCAAATGCTTGAGCAGTCTATGTTTTTATGATATAATATTATTTACACAAAAAAATAAGAAGGAGGTTTTCGACAATGCGGAAATCTAAAAAGATGAAAAGTTTTCTTTTTATCGCGTTAATTCTTATTTTCTTATTTCACAATATATTTTCTTTATCTTTTTCAGATGTGCTACATGAGGAGTCAACTCTTGAGATTCACATGATAAATGTTGGTCAATCAGAATCATTTTTGATAATTCAAGGAAATAATACAATGCTTATTGATACAGGCGAGATTTTTTATGGAAAAACTATAGTCAAATATTTATCAGATATTGGAATTGATAGAATTGATTATTTAGTTATAACACATTTTCATAGAGATCATGCTGGTAGTGCATGCAGGATTATTAATTCTTTGAATGTAAGAAATGTAATTTATATGGATCCAAAGTATTTTACAACAGTACAAGAAAAATTTTGGTATACTAACTTCCAATTAACGATTGCCTTAAATAACTTATTAAAAATTCGGCATACAAAAATCTTATCACCATATGATGAAAATCATAGTTTAAGAAAGTTTTTTGTTGGTGAAGCAAAGTTTGAAATAATATTTTTAGATGAGCAAAATGAAAATGTTAATGACAAATCTATTGTTTCAAAATTGAGTTTCCGCGATTTTTCTATTTTGTTTATGGGTGATGCAGAACTTGAAGTTGAAAAAGAAATGCTTGACTCAAAAATTGATGTATCTGCTGATATTCTTAAAGTTGGTCATCATGGAAGTAGTACATCAACAAGTCTAAAATTTTTAAAGGCAGTTAATCCTGAATATGCCTTAATAAGTTGCGGAGTAAACAACCGTTATGGACATCCACATATTTCTGTACTTAAAAAATTGGAAAGTCAAAAGATAAAAATTTTAAGAACCGATCTTAATGGGAATGTAGTAATTATATCTGATGGAAAAAATGTTGAAGTAGAAAAAGAAAAATAAGATGAAACAAAAGGTGCTTTGCTTTGGCAGAGCATCTTTTGTTATCTTATAGGAATTCCTATAAGATAAAGCATTCCGCGGATGAACAAAGAATTTTATTACTATATATAAATGCTTTGTTTAAAATTGGAATTAATATTCTTTAATATTGGAATTGACTTTGACTTAAAATTGATTGATAATAATTTTATAAGTATGGGGGAATTAAAATGGGAAAAAGTAAAGAAGGTAAATTAAAAAAAGAGAAATCTGATGGTAATAAAAAATCAGAAAATAAAAATGAAAAGAAGAGTAAGAAAAAATTAATAATTATATTATTGATTTTACTAATAGTATTATTGATTGTATTTATTATTGGTGGAATTTTTTATCTTTTTAAAAGAATAGATGATAGTGTGTTAGGAATAACTAATAGGCATAATGAAGCTTTATTAGAATTTACTGAGGATATTAAATATGGTACAGAACTTTCATATGAAGATTTAGTTAGCAAATTAGTTAATAAAGATAATATTGAAGAAAATACACAAATACATATTTTTGTAAATGATACGGAACTTAATAATGGAGATAATTATAAATTTGATCAAATAGGAACGTATACAATTTCGGCAAAACTTGAGTATCTATATACTTATAAAAGAATTGTAAATTGTGAAAGGCATGTTGATAATGAAAAATCTTTTGTGATAGAAGTAAAAGATACAGAAAAACCTGTAATATCAGGAATTTCAAATAAAGAAATAACAGTAGGAGATACAATCAATTTAGCAGATGGAATAACAGCAACAGATAATGTAGATGGAAATGTAGAAGTAACAATTGAAGGAAATGCTGATACTGCAAAGGTAGGAGAGTATTCAATAAAGGCAAAAGCAACAGATAAAAGTGGTAATGTAGCAGAAGAAACATTTACTGTAACGGTAAAAGAAAAAGTTATAGCAGAAAACAAAACGACAACGAAAAATAATAAGCAAAGTAATTCAACTAAAAACAGTTCAAGTTCTTCAGCTAGTTCATCTGGTTCAACTGGTTCATCAGAAACAAAAAGAACTTTTACAACAGCAGAATTAAAAGCAGAAGCTGGTAAAGTAAAAAGTAATAATAGAAGTGCAATAAATACAATATTAAGTTATACAAATAAATATAGGAAAGAAGCAGGTGTATCAGATCTAACTTTAAATGAAGAATTAACAACAGCGGCTTGTATGAGAGCAATTGAGATGGCAAATTATGATAAATTTTCACATACCAGACCAGATGGAAGTAGTTGTTTTACAGTTCTTAACGGATTTGCTATACAAAAGCAAGCTTATACTTTAGCTGAAAATATTGCATACAGTGGTAGTGCAGCTAAATCAGCTGAGTTATGGAGGAACTCAGCTGGACATTATAGCAATATTATTAATTCAGATTTTAAAAGAATTGGAATAGGAGCTTATAAATTTGGCGGAAGATGGTATTGTGTTCAAATATTCTCAAATTAAAATTACATTATACTTTTTAAATTACAATATTTAATTTCATCAGTTTTATATTCATGTATTTTTAAACCTAATCGGTGTTTCATATATATTGATATTAATGTAAATAATATTAATGATGAAACGCCGATTATTAGCATTGTTTCATAAGATGTAGCAAATTCCAAAACAAAAGAAGTTATAACACCAAAAACAGCTTTTATAATTCCGCATACTAATAGATAGACTGTAAATATTTTTGAATCAATTTGTTCATTTGTAAAATTGCTTAAATATTTATTTATTAATACAAAATATAGTCCTCTAACAATATTAGTAACAGCGAATGATATTGTAATTATAATTAAAGTAATAAACAAAGGTAGTTTTAAGAATATGCCTACAGTTGATATAATACAAAATATACTAATAGATATTCCTAAAACTGTCAGAGATTTATTTCTAAATGTGTTATGAAATTTTTCTTGCATATTTGCTGAAAATCCTGAAATAATTTCAAAAAAGGCAAATAACAAACCTATAATTGTTGAAGATATTTGCAAGTCTTCAGCCATTGAAGTTTGAAGATTAGCTAATAGAGAAATAATACCTGCCATTACTGCTCCATATAATATAAGACTTTTCAATCTTCCAGATTTAAAGATGTATTTAAATCCATCTTTTGTGTTTGAAAGTTGTTTTTTAAATGATACTTCTTTATAATCTTCATTATTTTTAACTGGATCAATAAAGCATAAAGATAAAATTAAAGAAATTAGAACAACTGACAATGCTAATATAATAGGAATATATCCATTTATATTATACAAATATCCTGAAATTATTAATGAAATAGAATTCAAAATATAATAATGAGCTAATCCTTTACTATTTATTTTAGAAAATATTTTACTTTTTTTAGAAGTCTGAGGTATAGAATTATTAAGAATACTAGGAGATACAACATCTTTTAATGCAAATCCGAAAGCAGTAATCATTTCTGCAATTATAAGATGGTATACTTTTTGCCCAAAAATATATATTAACAAATATATACTATTTAAAACATTCCCTAATATTGCTGAATTTTTTCTACCAAATTTATCAATAATTATATTTGCTGGAATTTGAAAAATAAAAGAAAATAGTGCATAAAATGAATCTACAAGGACTATTGTTGCTATATTAAAATGTTTTACTTGCATTAAAAATAAAACATTAATTGTGTAAAAAAATAAATAATCATATGACAGTGCGTAGTATGTTGGATATAGTTTCATATTATGTTTACACATTTTTGCTTGATCCATATTATACTCCTTTCTTATATTATTCAAAGTATAAAAATTATATCGATAAATGGCCCTAAAATCAATGAAGGTGGGAAAATGAAAATAAAATGTAACATCTATGAAAGAATAATATACTTGTAAAAAATATAAATGTAAAATATAATGAAAAAAGAACAAAGGAGGAGAAAAAATGAAGAAAAAGATTTTAATTTTAATTATAGCAATTATTATAATATTAGCATTAGGTGTAGGAATTGTTGCGATTCTAAAAAATAAAAATACAAACAAAGATACATTAGCAGAATCTGAAAATAATGTAACAAATGAGGCATCTGAGGAAGAAAATTTAGATGATGGAAGATATATGCATGATTATTTTGATACTACTAAATTCGATAAAAATAAATTTACTGGAATTGTTTACGATGAAAATGGAAATGAACTTAAAGTAGTAGATTTATTAAATGAACTTAAAAGTGAAGGAAAGTCAAAGTTTCAAATAGCAGGTTATGAATATTATTTCACGAAAGATAAATCAAGAGAAAAAGAGTTAACTGGATTGAACAATAATAATACTCATTCAGATGATGATTTGGAAATGATTAAAGAAATATTAGGAGATCCATCAGGAATATATGAGAGATATGCTTATTTCCAAGGAGATGAGAACGAAAATACAGGGTCAATTGGACTTATATATGATTATGATGATTATGTTATTGATGTTTTGTTGCAAGATTTTAGTCATTGGAAAAATGATACTTATACTTCACCATATATAATGTGTATTTATGTAAAATCTAAAGAACAATGGTTTTATGAAATAGATAATAATAAAACTTCCTATATGGATCACAAATTATATGGGGAGGAAGTTAAAAGATAAATTTTATACTGCATTCAGAACAAAAGCGGACATTATTAATATTTTTACTATTAAAAACCTTTTTAAGTACGCGTCTTTGTTCTTCCACGAAAAATTGTATAACAATTTTTCTGTGGAATGCTTTATCTTATAGGAAATTTGGAAAAATTTCCTATAAGATAAAAAATTAGTTGACAATTATAGCATCATCGATATAAAATATAAATGTAAACTATGAAGGGACAAAGTAGAAAAAAGGTTGTTAAAAGAGAAGATTAGTCACCGGCTGAAAGCTAATCATAATAAACATTTTCGAAAAACTACCCCGGAGTTTCTTTTTGAAAGAAAAGCGTGGATGTTGCGTTAAAACGGTAATGAGTTAAACATTAGGGTGGAACCGTAAGAAGAAACTTACCCCTATAAGTCCGAAATGACTTATAGGGTTTTTTGTTTGTTTAAACAGTAAATACGAAAACAACAAAAAGCTCTAAAGTCATGGATTTAAACCAATAAAATATTCAAAAGTTAAACTTTTGAATAAGGGAGGTACTTATGTTTAAAATTAAACTCGGCGGAGGAAAAACGCAAGAAGTAGAGGAGTCTATGTATTGGCATACGACATCTCATATTATGGCTCAAGCTGTAAAAAGATTATTTCCAAATGCAAAATTAGCAATAGGACCATCTATTGAAAATGGATTTTATTATGATTTTGATGTAGAAAATCCATTTACAGAAGATGATTTAGCTAAAATCGAAGAAGAAATGAAAAAAATAATTAAAGAGGATTTTGCTCTTGAAAGATTTGAACTTCCTAGAGATGAAGCTATTAAATTTATGGAAGAAAGAAAAGAGCCTTATAAAGTAGAATTAATAAAAGATTTACCAGAAGGAGAAGTTATATCTTTCTATAAACAAGGTGATTTCACAGACTTATGTAGAGGTCCACATCTACCATCTACAGGTTGTGTTAAAGCTGTTAAATTGTTATCTTCATCAGGGGCTTATTGGAGAGGTGATGAACATAACAAAATGCTTCAAAGAATTTATGGAATATCTTTCCCTAAAGCTAGTGAACTTGAAGAATATTTAAATATGCTTGAAGAAGCAAAGAAAAGAGATCATAGAAAATTAGGAAAAGAATTAGATTTATTTTTCTTTGATGAAACAGCTCCAGGTATGGCTTATTGGTTACCAAAAGGATTTAAAATGATGAATATTTTAATAGACTTTTGGAGACAAGAACATGAAAAAAGAGGTTATATGGAATTTTCAGGACCTCAATTAAATAGTAGTGAATTATGGAAAATTTCTGGTCACTGGGATCATTATAAAGAAGATATGTTTGTATTAACAGATTCAGATGGAAAAGAACAAGCTTTAAAACCAATGAACTGTCCAAATGCAATTAAAATATTTGCTTCAAAATTAAGAAGTTATAAAGATTTACCAATGCGTTTTAATGATATTGATGTTATTCATAGAAATGAAAAATCAGGACAATTAAATGGTTTATTTAGAGTTAGAATGTTCAGACAAGATGATGCACATAACTTTATTACAGAAGATCAAATTGGAAATGAAATTAAAGATATAATTGAAATTGCAAAATATCTATATGGAATTTTTGGATTAGATTTTGAATTAACTTTATCTACGAGACCAGATGATTATATGGGAGATATAGAACTTTGGAATAAAGCAGAAGCTAATTTGAAAGCTGTTTTAGATGAACTTTGTGGTGAAAATAATTATAGAATTAATGAAGGTGATGGAGCTTTCTATGGTCCAAAGATCGATATAAAGATGAAAGACTGTTTAGGAAGAGAATGGCAAATGGGTACTGTTCAAGTTGACTTCCAGTTACCATTAAGATTTAATCTTTCATATATTGATTCTAATGGAGAAAAGAAAACACCTATACTTGTACACAGAGCTTTATTTGGATCATTTGAAAGATTTATTGGTATAATTACTGAACATTTTGCTGGAGCTTTTCCACTATGGATTTCACCAGTTCAAGTTTCAATTTTGCCTATATCTGACAGTCAAAAAGAATATGCTCTAAAAGTTCAAGAAGAACTTAAAAAATGTGGTATTCGTGTTGAACTTGATGATAGAGAAGAAAAAATTGGATACAAAATTAGAGAAGCACAACTACAAAAAATCCCATATATGTTAATTTTAGGAGATAAAGAAGTCTCTTCAAACAGTGTTGGAGTAAGGGTAAGAAAACAAGGTGATATAGGACAAATGCCTTTAAATGATTTCATTGAAAAAATAAAAAAAGAAATTGATGAAAAAGTAATAGGATAATATGCAAAATATATTGGAAAAAATTTTTCGTTATGATATACTGATATAAATTATAGCGAGGAGGAAGTTATAAATTGGCTACAAAAGAAGATATTAAAGAAAAATTAAATGTTATTGGATTAGATTTGGATAATTTACCAGAATTTTTACAAAAAGTAAGACCGATAGTTTTTAATCCATCAAGATTAAACAATGATAAAGAATTAAAAGTATATAAATATGTTTCTATCAGTGATATTGAAATTTATTGTACACCTGCATATAGAGATGATGCAATAAAAGAAAAATATGATAGGGCACTTCCTCTAGCAGAGTATATCAGAAAAAGTGAAGAAGATACTGAAAAATCTCGTGATTTATTAAATGCATTTGATAGAATTTCAAGTATTTCTATTAAGAGAATAGAAAATGAACAAAAAAAGATGAGAGAAAAAATTCCTTTTACTGTTCATTATCATAGAAGTCAATTATGGCAAGTTTACTATTCTCAAGATACAAATAGGTATTTTATGCTTGTTTCTTTAAAAGAGCAAACATTTGATGAGTTTTTCTATTTATTAAAAAAGAAAATTGAATTAGATAAATCTGGAAAAGATGAGAAAATATTTATTCCAATTTCATATGTAAATTATAGTGAAAAATTTCTTACTAATAAACAAATAAATGATATAGAAAATTATTTATGGGTGTTTACTAAAAATTGGTGTTTAACATATGAAGTTTATGATGAAAAAGAAAATTTATCATTACAAATTGTTGGAGATACACCAATATATGATAATTTAAAATCTATGTATAAAATTATAATTAAAACACCTGAAGAAGCACTTGATTTTTATAACTTAAGCAAAGCTTTGTTTATTCTACAAACAGAATTAGACGGAAGATATATATTTCAAACACAGATAGATAATGATAATAAGATTGAATTTTTCTACAAAGATAAAAAATTGCTTTATAAAGATATGCCAGAATTTATTAAAACAGAGTATATTGAGACAGAAGCAGCAATAAAGAAATTTAATCAGGAATCTTTTAAATTAGAAAAAAAATTAAAAAATTTAAAAGAAGAATGCAGAAAATTAGACTCTGAATATTTTATTAAGCAAAAACAAATTTCTTTATATCTTGAATGCAAAAAAACTTTTTTAGGAAAAGTTAAGTATTTCTTTTCAAAGAAAAAGATTAATAAAATCTTGAAAGAGGAAAAGGAATATAAAGAAGAGAAAATTGCAGTATCTAAAGAACCAAAGCCTATACAAGGATTTGCAGATGATAAGAAATATCATGCTATAGATGATTTAGTGGCAATTCAGGCGTTATATGAAAAAAGTGAAAAATATGTAAAAGACTTAAATCATGATATTGCTGCAATTGAGTTAAAAATAAAACATATTAAAAAGAAAATTGAAAATGCTACTACTTATTTAAATGAAATTGATGAACATAAAAAAAGCTTATTTGATTTCTGGAAATTTGCAAACAAAGATGAAATGCTTGAGCTAGAGTCTGGTTCAAATGATAAAGATATTATTCCTTTAAGTATAAAGAAAAAATTTGATTATGATTATGACTTTGAAGATTTAGGAATTTATTATGATAAGTTAGAAAGAACTAAATTTTCAAAAAGTGAATTAGATGGCATTTTTATTGCTACTACCAATGTTTTACCAGTTATTAACATGATTAAAGATGGTGAGATGAATAAAGATGTTATAGATGAACTTTTACGTAATTTGAAATCTGAATATTTTACTACTTTACCAAGTTCAGCCAAAAATGACTTTGATATATTTGGTTCAATGAAGGAAGATTCTACTTTAGTAAGATATTTAAATAATAAAGCTCATAGAGAAAATGAAAAAGATAAATTTCAAATTTTAAATATTAATAAGAAAATTGATATATTTGACTTTACTGAAAAGTTAAATGGTATTACGAATTCTTTAAAAGAGTCTATGCATAAAATTAAGACAAATTATGATTTACCAATTTATAAAATTGTTGCAGTAAATGAAAAATTACATCAAAATGATTATAATATTTTTGATATTAATATTGAAAGAGAATTAGCTTCTTATGAAAACAAGTTTGAAACATCTGTAAAAATGTTGAAACTAAATTTTAAGGAACAATATCCAATTATATTTTTATCAAATGCGGTTTATTATGATAATAGTAATAATACTTTACCAGCAGGAATGGATATTACATCTAAAGTTTTAATAGATGCTAATATGTTTGAATTTGAATTAGTAGATAAAACAAAAATAAAAACTAATAGATATTTTAATGATTATGATTCTTTTTATCCTAAATTAACACAAATTTATATTGAAGAATACGACATAAAACTAAAAGATAATGCTGTAAATACTCAATCTGAAGAAAAAAATAAACAGCAGGATAATGACTCTGGCAAAAAAGAAAAAGACAGAAAAAAGAAAACAGAGAAAAAACAAGAAAAAGAGAGCAAAGAAAAGAAAGAACAAGAAAATTAATTGAAATATAGTAGCTTTAAAATTAAATAAAATTAAAAACTTTTTAATTATTATTTGATTTTGAAGCTACTTTTTGGTATAATATTTATCGATGGTGCATTATTCTAGTTGTACTATCTATTATGAGGGTGGGGCTAAAAATCCACACATGATTTATTAGATAAGTTTCTTATATTTCGCGCAGAATGCCAATTTTGTGTGAGTATGAGGAGTAAAGAAAGTAGGATGCAATGTAATGGCATACATCTTATTCCTGTTTTCGTTGTCACATTTTACATAGAGTGATATATATCTATTTACAAGTACTTTTTAGAATGTACGATAAATCGTTTTGAGTGATAATCTTGGGATTAGTTATTATTAGATAAAGAAATGCGGCCACATTTTTTTATTTGAGACTATGAAATCATTATTGCAAAAGAAACTAATAATAGAGAGGTGCATTAAGGAAAACTTCTAGAATGTTTGCTTTGATTGAGAAGCTTAGAAATTTAGGGATTAAGGTACGGACTTTAGTGGCGATCTAGCTTTCCGATACTTTTAAGGGATATTTCTTTTAAACGGAAACGGCTAAATAGTAATATTTAGTAAGAAATAGAGAAATTCTGCTAGACCTTATACCGTAAAATTTACTTAAATTTCTACCATCTTATATTCGTTTATAAAAACGTAAATATATATTGGATTTATTTTAAGATAGAAAAAGTACTATCCAAAAATAAATCCTTTTTTTATATTATAGGAAAGTTCTTCGATTTTCCTATAATATAAAGGCTTCGCCAAAATTGCACACAAATTTTTTAACAAAAATTTGGCACATAGAACAAATACGCGGACTTTGTAATGAAATTAAATGGTGTGATATATAAAAATGTCCGCTATTGTTTAGGAAAGTTCTCTGAATTTCCTATAATATAAAGACTTCGCTATAAATCCATATAAAATTTTATGAATTTTAGTGAAAAATAATAGGCGAGGTCTTTGCAAAAAATTATTTGTTAGATATAATAAGAAAAAAATAGGAAAGGATTGAAAATAATTGAAAAATAAGCAAGGAAGCAAAGCAAAAAATGCTAAAAATGACTCGATAAGATGGTTTTTTATTGTATTTATATTAACTTTTTTACTTTCAATGTTCTTTTCATATATCTCAACTACAGGAATTAATTCATTAAGTTTAGTTCCTGCTATAATTATTTTAGTAGCTGTAATTTTAGTTGGAGTTTTTTTCGATATAATTGGTGTTGCGGTTACATGTGCAACTGAAGAACAATTTCATGCTATGGCGTCTAAAAAAGTAAAAGGCGCAAAAACAGCTTTAAAATTAATTAGATCTGCACCTAAAGTTTCTAATTTTTGTGCAGATGTTATTGGAGATATTTGTGGTGTACTTAGCGGGGCAATTAGTGCTATTTTAACATTAAAAATTACTTCATCATTAGGAATTAGTATGGATATACAATTTATAATGAGTGCATTAGTTGCATCTTTAACTGTAGGGGGAAAGGCTTTAGGAAAAGGATTTGCAAAAAATAAATGTAACAATGTTATTGGAGCAGTTGCAAAAGTTTTAAGTGTTTTTGAAAAACAATAATTAGAAAAAACATCTCTGTTATAGAGATGTTTTTATGATTTTATTATTTAAATATTCTAATTTACCTGCTGGAGAAGTAAATAAAAATTGAATTTTATAATTTTTTAATTGTTGATATTTGAAGTTTAATTTTTTATTGATTTCATTAATTCCATATTTTCCATCTCCGACAATTGGATGACCAATATGTGCTAAATGTGCTCTTATTTGATGTGTTCTTCCTGTTATAAGTTCAACATCAAGTTTAGATGTTTTATTCTTTTGATCTTCAGAAATTACATTATATTTAGTCAAAATTTCTTGATATCCTTTTTTAGGCACATCTGAAATATATACTAGTGATTTTTTTGTATCTTTAAATAAATATGCTTTTAATAGTTCTTCTTTTTTTGGCATTTTACCAATTACAGTACATATATAATTTTTTTTAATTTCTTTTGTTTTAAATTTTTCTGAAAGAATTTCAAGTGTTTCTGGATCTTTAGCATATAATACTAATCCGGTTGTGTTTCTATCTAATCTATGACATGGCTTTATATATGAATATTCTTTTTGAAGTATTGTAGTTGCTGTTTCTTCATTTGAATTTGAAACGACTTCTAATTCAGCAGGTTTATTTATTACTAATATATTTTCGTCTTCATATATTTTTTCTAAATTAATATTTTTATATAAAAATTCATCTAAAATATAAATTGTAATTGTATCAAATTCATGAACAATTTGATCTTCATTTATTCGTACATCATTAATTCTAATATCTTTTTTTCTTAAGGCTTTATGTAGTGTGGAAGAGGTAAGTCCATTAAAATGTGCGTATAAAAATATGCTCAATTTTTTATTATTAAATTTACTTTCAACTATTAATTTCTGCATAAAAATCCTTTCTATAATTTTTTTATTAAATATTTATATTATTATTTTATTATCGTTATCATTGAATTTTTTAGATATGACTTTTTTTCGCACCTTACGTGAGGTTTGAATTGTTATTTCTTTGTAATACAAGTCTTAATACAATATTTGTAAAATAGCTTTCTTATTATTTTTTTCAATTTTGACTATTCGCTTCACTTGCGAGAAATTGTAAATTTTATTTCGCAGCGCCCTCAATCCTGTGAGATTCCCTCCTCATAAAATTAACAATTTCTATGCTACGTTCTCACTACAAACGTCAAAATTAAAAAACAATAATTAAGAAATCTATTTTAGAAGTATTTTATTTTAAGCACTTTTGTAATATTGAATTTTTTAGATATTACTTTTTGAGTCGACGCGCAGCTTGGGAAGTGTTTGGCGGATACGTCTTCCTCGAGAATTGGACATACACGCCCCCAGTCGCCAAATCACGACCAGTAAGGAGCGAAAAAAGTCATATCTAAAAAATTCAATGATTGCTAATCCTAAAAGTAAATATTTAAATATTAAATTTTTTCAATTAATTTTGTTGTGTAATCTAGATGAGATTGAGAATCTTTTTTATATGCTAAAGTGTAGACGTCTGTTGCAAATTTATCAATTTCAAGCATTCTAAGCAATTTTTTATCTTTACAATTATCTTCAAAAGATTTAACAGAAGTTATTAAATTAGGTGATGATGCAGAAATTGAAGATAACAATTTTTTTCCTTTTGTAGTAGTTCCTAAAACTCTAATATAAGGAGTAACATTTTTTGACATTTCCATATCTTGCTTTGTTATACCCAATAAAATATATAATAAAATCCTTTGAATTCTTGCTTGCGTAATACTTTTATTCTTTAAAGATTGAATCAATTTCTCAACAGAATTACAAGAATCACTGACAGATTTGAATTTACTTAATAAATTATCAGGAATATCAGGGATATTTTTTAAATCTTCTAAAGACATTTTTCTTAAAGTATAAATTATTTCTTTTTCATATTCTTTTAAAGAATTGATGTAATGGCCACAATCAATATTATTTGAGATAATTGAATATGAATTTTCAGGAATAACTTTTAATTTTTTTAATTCTGAAATATCGTTTTTTCTCAAAAAAGCTCTGATTTTAGAAGATGAAATATACTTAGAACTACGTTTCACAGTTATAGGCGTTATTGAAGAATTTGTATTTTTAATTGATTTTAAATATTCTAAACCTAATATATTATTAGGAAGACAAATTTTCTCAACATCATTCTTAAATAATTCATCAATAACAATTTCTTGAGCTTTTGGGTATGAATTACCCTCAGCAAGTTTTTCTTTTATTTTTTTATCATATTCATTTTGATTTTCTGATATAAGAGAAAGAACTTTTTCTAAAGAATCAATGTTTCCACATTCACTACCAAAAGATAAATGAGATGTGTTTATTTGATTTGCAATTTTAATTGCTCCATTTGCAAAATTTTCAGCACTTGAAATAGAGTAGATACAAGGTAATTCAATTACCATATCAAATCCACTTGATAATGCTATTTTAGTTTTTTCCCATTTATTTACGATACTTGGTTCACCACGTTGAACAA
Source organism: uncultured Clostridia bacterium (assembly GCA_947588885.1). Classification (GTDB taxonomy): domain Bacteria; phylum Bacillota; class Clostridia; order TANB77; family CAG-508; genus UMGS1994. Next base: position 6,048 of record CANQAH010000015.1, on the reverse strand, counting down.
AATTCCCAGAAATAATTGTAACTTTATAATCAGCAGATATTAATTCTTGAGATTTCTTCATATGATATAAGTGACCATAATGAAATGGGTTGTATTCTGAAATTATTGTTAAAATATTACTCAATTTTTCTGTTTCCTTTATTGTATATTTAAAACTTTATTGATATAATAACATAAATTGGACATTATTGCAAAATGAAAGGAATATTATGGAAACAGTTACTATTTATACTGATGGAGCGTGTTCTGGAAATCCAGGTCCTGGTGGTTGGGGTTCTATTTTGATGTATAAAGAAAATAAAAAAGAAATTTCTGGTGGACAACCAAACACTACAAATAATATAATGGAAATAACGGCTGTTATAGAGGCATTAAAATTACTTAAATTTGAATGCAGTGTAAAAGTTTATAGTGATAGCGCTTATGTAGTAAATGCTTTTAATAATGGTTGGATATACAATTGGCAAAAGAATAATTGGAAAACAGCAGATAAGAAACCTGTTAAAAATAAAGAATTATGGGAAGAACTTTATAAATATACAAAAATGCATAAAGTGGAATTTATAAAAGTAAAAGGCCATAGTGATAATGAATTTAATAATAGGTGTGATGAATTAGCAAGAAATGCTATAAAAAATATTGATTAAGGAGCTTGTTAATGAAAGTAATTGGAATTACAGGACCATCTGGTGCTGGGAAAACTACTCTTAGCCAAATAGTAAAAAGAGAATTCAAAGCATTTGTTATTAATGCAGATGAAGTTGCAAAAGCTTTAAACACAAATCCTAAAACAGAATATTTTAAAAAGATTGTTGAACTTTTTGGAAATGAAATTTTAAAAGATGATGGAAGTTTAAATAGAAAGCAAATAGCAAGTTTAATATATAAGAACGAAACAAAAAGGAAAGAACTAAATTCTTTGACTTTTAAATATGTAGTTGATGATATTTCTAGTCAAATTGAGAAAATTAGATTACAAAATGAGTATGACTTTATTGTAATAGATGTGCCTTTGCTCTATGAAGCAAAAATGGAAAAAATTTGTGATAAAGTTATTGCAGTTGTCGCAGAAGATGATGAAAAAATTTCTAGAATTTGTGAGAGAGATAAAATAGATAAAGAAATGGCTAAACAGCGTTTAAAAATTCAAAATAATAATGAATTCTTTGTTAAGAAAGCTGATTTTGTAATCCATAATGATGGTACAATTGATAACCTAGTTAATTCACTAAAGGAGATAATGATTAAAATATGAAAAAAATAATTTCAAGTGTGATGCTTATTTTTATTACTGTTACAGTTATTGGAATAATAGTATTTGTTTATCAAAAATATTATTTTAATGATTTCATAAAAGCACAAGAAAAAGAATCTCAAACATCTTTTTATAGAGATTCTGATGTAAAAACAAATGATGAAAGAAGTTATTGTATAGAAAGTAATGAATTTAATGATGCCATATTTTTTAAAGAAATTGATGTAAATAAAAACACACCTTATAAAGTTTCTTGTATGGTGAAAACTGAAAATGTAGAAAGTTCAGATCCTGAAACTTCTGGTGCTTGCATAAGTTTAATTGATACATATGATCAAACAATACCTGTCCAAGGAACAAATGACTGGCAGAAAATAACTTTATATTTTGATAGTAAAAATGCAGAAAAAGTCAAAATTGGATTTAGACTTGGTGGATATGATGGATATTCTAAAGGAAAAGTTTGGTTTTCTGATATACATGTAGAAGAAGGAAAAAAAGACGAAAGCAGAGTTTGGAATGTAGCTTGTTTTCTAATTGATAACGTACAATTTGAAAAGGATGGAAAACAATATAATTATTCTCTTACTGAGGAAGATAAGAATTTACTTGAAATTAATTTGAATAGATTTGGTAATACATGTGAAACTTTTTCAAATGGAGCTATGAAAGTTGAACATGAAATTATTGAAATTACTGAACCATTAACATCTTTTTCATATGATGAAGAAAATTATTATTATGTAAGTCCAACAGATGTAAAACCATTAATTGAGAAATATGTTAATGAGAAAGAATATGATCATATTTTTATTGGAATAAGAATGGGAAATACTGAAGGATCAATACCTGTTAAAGATTGGATTGGACTTGGAAGTATGGTTTATGGGAATATTGGATTCTCAAATATAAGAATGCCAAATGATATGAGTAGAAGCAAAATGTATAGATATGATATTAGGAATGATATTTTTCCAGAAGAAGTTTTTGTACATGAGTTTTTACATTCTTTAGAAAGAAACATGAAAGAAAGAGGATATGATGTTCCAGCATTACATGATAATGAAGTATATGGCTATAAATCAATTGATAGTAGAGGATTAAAAAATTGGTACATAGACTATATGCAGTGCAATATTAGTACAGATAATGGAAAAATTGGGCTTGATAAAAGTGCGTTTAGTACAAAACCAATACAAGAAAGTGATTTTGTTGATGCAATTGAACTAAATTTTGAAAATAATCCAGAAAATATAAAAGATTTAGTTGTGCAAGTATTTCAAAACTTTAAAAATTTAATTGTAAAATCAAATGAAGAAAATAATGAAAATTCAGAATACAATACAATTGTTACAGAATAGAAGGGAAGTTTATTTTGAAAGTATCAGATTTTAATTATGATTTACCAGAAGAACTGATTGCTCAAACACCTATAGAAAAAAGAGATGAATCAAGACTTATGGTATTAGATAGAAAAGAAAAAACAATTGAAAATAAAACTTTTAAAGATATTTTAGAATATTTAGAACCAGGAGATTGCTTAGTTCGTAATAATACTAAAGTTATACCAGCTAGATTATATGGTAAAAAGGAAACTGGTGCTAATATTGAATTCTTATTATTAAAAAATATAGAAGGTGATATTTGGGAATCAATCGTTAGACCTGGAAACAAATTACATAATGGTACAAAAGTTATTTTTGGGGATGGAATTTTAGTTGCAGAAATATTAGATGTTATGCCTGGTGGAACAAGAAAAATTAAATTTACTTATGATGGAATATTTAATGAAATCTTAGATAGGATAGGCTTAATGCCCTTACCACCATATATACATGAAACTTTAAAAGAAAAAGATAGATATCAAACAGTTTATGCCAAATTTGATGGTTCTGCTGCAGCTCCAACTGCTGGATTGCATTTTACAGACGAACTACTTGAGAAAATATCTGAAAAAGGTGTAGATATTGCTAATGTTACACTTCATGTCGGAATAGGAACATTTAGACCTGTAAAAGAAGATGAAGTAGAAAAGCATGATATGCATTCAGAACATTTTTACATTAAAAAAGAAGATGCTGAAAAAATAAATAATGCAAAAAAGAATGGAAAAAGAATTATTGCAGTTGGAACAACTTCTTGTAGGGTTTTAGAAAGTATAGCCAATGAAGAAGGATATGTACATGAATTTGAAGGAGATACGAAAATATTTATATATCCGGGTTATAAATTCAAATGTTTAGATGCTTTAATTACAAATTTTCATTTGCCACAATCAACATTACTAATGCTTGTATCAGCACTAGCTGATAGAGAATTTATCTTGAAAGCTTATAATGAAGCTGTTAAACAAAGATATAGATTTTTTAGTTTTGGAGATGCAATGCTTATAAAATAAAAGGAGAATTTACAATGTCAAATAATGATAATTTGCCAATTAAGTCGGATAGTGTTTTGTTATCAGCAGAGAACAAAAGAAATTTAAAAAGATTTACAGCCCGTATGGATAAAATTGGAAAAATGGGCGCGAGTACTGCTATTGCTTTTGCAGGACTTGTAGGAACAGTCGTTTTTACTGCACCTGCAGCTGCAGCAATATGTGCAGGAACTTCAGTTATTGCATTAACTAGCGCAGCTAATATAGCTATATATAAAAAAGAAAAAGATATGCTATTTGTTACAAGAAAAAATCTTTTAGGTGAAACTGAAATATCTCAAGATTCTCTTGATTTTAAAGGATTTTCATTAATGAAAGGATTTTCGCCAACAGAAAAAGGTGCATTAATGGGTTTACAAGCTTTAGTTGGCCTAGAAAGATTTAAACAAGAATTTCAAGATAGAAATGTAAAGAAGTTTCCTTCTAAAGATGGTGAATCAAATGTATATAAAACTGTTTTTGTTACAGCAACACATGGAATTAATATAAAAACTTTTGAAAGCTTAGAAAAGCTAGGATATATTGAAATAGAGTCTTTGAAAAATTTGAGAAAAAGTTATTTAATATTTGAAAAATTAGGATTTGGACAAACTAAAGAAGCATATAAGGGAGTAAAGTCAGCAATTACAAGAAAAAATAGAAATTTAAGAAAACAAATAAAAAAGATTAAATTTAGAATAACAGATAAACCATTTGATTTTGAGAAAGTATATGATCAATACTTGATGGTTAAAGATACAACTGGAAATAATCCTGACAGAAAGCAATTAAAAAGGATAGGATTAATTTTTGAAGCTCTAAAAAATAGAAATATTGATGTTCAAAGAGACAAATTAGGAATTCCGTTTATCAATTATGATGCTACAATTTCTTTAGCCCTTAGAAAGCAAGCACAAAGAGTTGGAAGGGAAAGTAGAGAGGACTTCAAAAAAAGAATAGAAGATATAGAAATTGATACACCTGAAAGAATTAAGGAACAGGAAGATAGAAAAGAAAGAAGAGACAATTTAGAAAATGCATTAGATGATTTTTTACGAATTAATGACAAAGATAAAAATGAAAGGACTATGTAATGGAAAAAAATGCTATAACCTATGAACTACTTCATGAATGCAAAAAAACTGGTGCAAGAAGAGGAGTAATTCATACACCACATGGAGACATACAGACGCCTGTGTTTATGCCAGTTGGAACTCAGGGCACAGTTAAATCTATGACACCAGAAGAATTAAAGAAAGTAAATGCACAAATAATATTATCAAATACATATCATTTATTTTTAAGACCTGGACATAAATTAGTTGAAGAAGCCGGTGGACTTCATGAGTTTATGAATTGGGATAGGCCTATTCTTACAGATAGTGGGGGATTTCAAGTTTTTAGCTTAGGACAACTTAGAAAGATAACAGAAGAAGGAGTTGAATTTCAATCTCATTTAGATGGCAGTAAAAAGTTTCTATCACCTGAAAAGGCTATAGAAATTCAAAATTCACTAGGTTCTGATATAATGATGGCCTTTGATGAATGTTGTAAATATCCATCAACATATGAATATACAAAACAATCTATGGAAAGAACAACAAGATGGGCAAAAAGATGCAAGGAAGCTAATAAAAATGAGGAAAAACAAGGTATATTTGGAATTATACAAGGCGGATTTTATGAAGACTTAAGAAAAAAGAGTGCAGAAGATTTAATTGAACTTGATTTTTCTGGTTATGCTATTGGAGGAATAAGTGTAGGTGAGCCAAAGGAAGAATTTCTTAGAATATTAAAATATACAACTCCACTTATGCCCAAAAATAAACCAAGATATTTGATGGGAGTTGGGACACCTGATTATTTGATTGAAGCAGCAATTGCTGGAATAGATATGTGTGACTGTGTGCTGCCAACAAGAATTGCAAGACATGGAACTGCTTTAACATCTAAAGGAAAAGTTGTTGTTAGAAATGCAAATTATGAAAGAGACTTTTCTCCATTAGATGATGAATGTGATTGTTATGCATGCAAAAATTATACTAGAGCATATATACATCATTTAGTAAAGGCTAATGAAATTTTAGGAATTAGATTGTTATCTATTCATAATATAAAATTCTTGACTAACTTGATGGATAAGGTTAGAATAGAAATAGAAAACGATAATTTAGCAAGTTTTAGAGATGAATTTTACCGTAATTACGGATATGCAAAATAGGAGGTCATGCCATAATGGAAGACGCTAATCAAAAGAAAAAAATGATATTAAGGGCTATAATTTTAATGGTAATATTATTTTTTATCGTTTTAATTATATGGATAGTATTTAAAAGTATTGATGCTAAAAACACAAAAATTATTTATGGAAATGCGG
>CANQAH010000014.1 GCA_947588885.1 uncultured Clostridia bacterium | reverse complement strand
ACAAAAATTTGGCGCATAGAACAAAGACGCGGACTTTACAATAAATTTATATAGTATGACATATAAAAATGTCCGCTTTTGTTATCTAATAGGAAAGTGCTGTGCATTTCCTATTATATAAAGGTTTTGACCCAATAGGAAAATTTTATCATATAAAGAATTTGCTCAAATTGAAATTTTTAGTTCTATTGTGTCCACTTTTGAATAAAATACTATTGACAAACGGCAAAAAAAGGTATAAATTATTAGCAGACTTAAAAGTAGAGTGCTAAAAATATAAAATTTTATTAGAAAGGGATGAACAATATATGATTAAACCATTAACTGATAAGGTTTTAATTAAAATGAAAGAAAAAGAAGAAACAACAAAAAGTGGAATAATTCTTACAGCAACAAAAGAAAAACCTCAAATAGCCGAAGTTATAGCTGTTGGACCAGGAAAAGTTATTGATGGACAAAAAGAAGAGATGTATGTGAAGGTTGGCAACAAAGTTATATTAAATAAATATGCTGGAACAGAAGTAAAATATGAAAATGAAGATTATATAATAGTTAGTCAATCTGATATTTTAGCTATTGTTGAATAGAAAGGAAGTTTTTAAAGATGGCAAAAGAAATTAAATATGGTGAAGATGCTAGAAAAGCATTACTTGAAGGTGTTGATAAATTAGCTAATACAGTAAAAGTTACATTAGGACCAAAAGGAAGAAATGTTGTATTAGATAAAAGTTTTGGTGCACCACTAATTACAAATGATGGTGTTACCATAGCAAAAGAAATTGAACTAGATGATCCATATGAGAATATGGGAGCTGGACTTGTAAAAGAAGTTTCTATAAAGACTAATGATGTCGCTGGTGATGGAACAACAACAGCTACTGTTTTAGCTCAAAAAATGATTAGAGAAGGAGTTAAAAATATTGCAGCTGGTGGAGATCCAATGGCAATAAAAAGAGGAATGGATAAAGCCACAGAAAAAGCTATAGAAGAGTTAAAGAAAATTTCATCAGACATTAATGGAAAAGAAGATATTGCAAGAGTTGCAACTATTTCAGCAAACAATGAAGAAATAGGAAATTTGATAGCTGATGCAATGGAAAAGGTTTCTAAAGATGGAGTAATTACTATTGAAGAATCAAAAACTTCAAATACAGATGTAAAAGTTGTTGAAGGTATGCAATTTGATAAAGGATATATTTCTCCATATATGGTTACAGATACTGAAAAAATGGAAACAGTAATGGATAATCCATATATATTAATAACTGATAAAAAAATTAGTAACATTCAAGAAATCTTACCATTACTTGAACAATTAATGCAACAATCAGGAAAATTAGTTATTATTGCAGATGATATAGAGGGAGAAGCTTTATCAACTTTAATTTTAAATAAATTAAGAGGAGTTTTGAATGTTGTGGCAGTAAAAGCTCCAAGTTTTGGTGATACTAGAAAAGAAATGCTTCAAGATATAGCAATTCTTACAGGTGCAACAGTAATAACTGAAGATTTAGGATTAGATTTAAAAGATACTTCTATAGATTCTTTAGGAAGAGCAAAACAAATTAAGATTCAAAAGGATAATACAATAATAGTTGGTGGAAATGGTAATAAAGAAGATATTGATGCAAGAGTAAAACAAATAAAAGCAAATATTCAAGAAACATCAAGTGAGTATGATAAAGAAAAATTACAAGAAAGACTTGCAAAACTTGCTGGAGGTGTAGCTGTTGTAGAAGTTGGAGCTGCTACAGAAGTTGAAATGAAAGAGAAAAAATTAAGAATTGAAGATGCTTTATCAGCAACAAGAGCAGCAGTTGAAGAAGGAATTGTAGCAGGTGGAGGAACAGCGTATGTTAGTATAATTCCTGCAATTGAGAAATTATTAAAAGAATCTGAAGAAGATGAAAAGTTAGGTGTAAAAATTGTTCTTAAAGCTTTAGAGGAACCTATTAGACAAATTGCTCAAAATGCTGGATTAGAAGGCGCTATTATTCTTGAAAAAGTAAAGAATAGTGCTAAAGGAGTTGGATTTGATGCTAAACGTGAAGAATATGTAGACATGAAAAAAGCTGGAATTGTAGATCCAACTAAAGTTACAAGATCTGCATTACAAAATGCAGAAAGTATAGCTTCTATGATTTTAACTACAGAAAGTTGTGTAGCTAATAAGAAAGAAGAACATCCTCATCCAGAAGCACCAGGAATGCAACCAGATATGGGATTTTAATAAAAAATAAATATATAATTTTAAAAATGAAACATTTATATAAAAAATATGCGAGCATTTATAGTTATTGCTCGCATATTTTTTGCCTTATATGAAATTTTTCCGAATTTCATATAAGACAAAGGCTTCGCCACAATAATGCTTATGTTAGCAACCGCAATTTCTGTTTCCGCCACAGCAACAGAAGATGATTATTAAAAGAATTATTATCCATAAGCAATCATCACCATTTCCGAATCCGCCACAACCTCTATTTTCTGGCATAATATTCCCTCCTTTAAGTATAGATAAGTATTTGAAGTTTTTTGTAAATCCTTAGTATGTTATATAGTATGAAAATTTATGGAAAGTGTGATTAAAAAATGAATAAAAACATATACAAAAATAATTGCTTAGTGATATAATACAAAAAAAGTATGTGCGTAGAATGCTAATGAAAAAGAAATTTGGAGGAAGTAATGGGAGATATTGTATTATTAGATGATTTAACAATAAATAAAATTGCAGCCGGCGAAGTTATTGAAAGACCTTCTTCTGTTGTTAAAGAAATGGTTGAAAATTCCATTGATGCTGGTGCTACTAAAATTACTGTTGAAATAAAAAATGGAGGAATTTCATATATTCGTGTTACAGATAATGGTAAAGGTATCTCAGAAGATGACATGGAAATTGCTTTTGAAAGACATGCTACTAGCAAAATTAGACAAGCAGATGATATTTTGAAAGTAACATCTATGGGGTTTAGAGGTGAGGCTTTAGCTAGTATTGCTGCTATAGCCAATGTAGAAATGGTTTCAAGAAAAGAAGATAGTGATATAGGACATAGGATTGTTGTTGAAGGTGGCGATGTATTAGAAAAAACTGAAACAGGTGCACCATTGGGAACATCAATAACTGTAAAAAACCTATTTTATAATACACCAGTACGTTATAAATTTTTAAAAAAAGATTATACTGAATCTGGTTATATAGAAGATGTAATAACAAGATTAGCATTAGTAAATAGAAATATATCTTTTAAATTAATAAATTCAGGAAAAACAATTATTCAAACTTCTGGAAATGATGACATGAAGTCAGTTATTTATAGTATTTATGGAAAAGATATTGCTGAAGCTGTAATTAATGCAGAATATGAATTAGATGGAGTAAAAGTATCTGGAATTGTTGGAAAACCTGAGATTGCAAGATCTAATCGTTCAAATCAATTATTTTTTGTTAATGGTAGATATATAAAAGATAGAACTTTAACAGCGGCTGCAGAGCAAGCATTTAAAGGAATGATTCCTATAAATAAATTTGGATTTTTGGTTTTAAATATTGAATTAGATCCAAGTTTAGTTGATGTAAATGTTCACCCAGCAAAATTAGAAGTTAGATTTGAAGACGAAAATCAAGTTTTTAAAGCTGTGTATCATTCAATAAAAGAAGCACTTGCAAAAAAAGAATTAGTTGAAGAAGTTTCACATGAAAAGGAAGAAAAAAATGTTGCTAATGTAATAGAATTACCACGAACTAAAACAAATAATGAAGATGAGAAAAATGAAAATACTGAGCAAAAAGATGACTTCTTGAAAAGGGCAGAAGAATTAATTAATCAATTGAAAGAAGAAAAGAAAGATGAAAATGTAGAAGAAAGCAAAAGTGAGGAAGAACCTCCATCATTTTTAAAGAAACATAAACATATGCAAGAAAACAAGCCTAAAGAAAAAACAGAAGGAAAAGAAAGCTTATTAGAAGAATTAAGCAAATTTAGAAAAGGTTTAAAAGAAATTGGAGTTCATGAAGTTACGCCAACAGCGTATGTTCCTGATTTTGAATCAAAAACTGATGAGCCAAAAGAGGAAGATTCTGGAATACCTTCAGAAGAAAAGGTTGAAGCTATGACAGAAGAAATAATAAAACAAAGAAAGTCAAATCAAATACTAGAAGAAGCTATTAAAAGTACAAGAATAGAAAAAATAGAAGATAATGATGATGTTGAAAGTGAGCCAGCTAATTTTGATGATATGTATGCTAAGATTTTTGGAAATAAAGTACATGCATCAGAACCAAAAGAAACTAATTATACAGAAACTGAAAAGATGGTTTTAGAAGACATAAAAAGTTCTGTAAAATACCAAGAAAATGAAGTAGAAAATGTAAAAAAAGAAGAACCAGCTAGCACATTAAATGAAAATGATACTTTAGTAATAGAAGAACCACAAAGAGTGGAAACTCCTGTTATAGAAGATGAAAATGAACAGATTGAAGAATTTAGAAATATGGCAGGAAAGAATTATAAATTTATAGGAATAGCATTTTCAACATATGTTATTGTTCAAATAGAAAATGAAATGTATATTATAGATCAACATGCTGCACATGAGAGAATTAGATATGAACAAGTAAAACAAAATTATTACAATGATACAGATAAAGATTCTCAACTAATGTTATTACCAGATATAATAACACTTTCTCATAAGGAAACTGAAATAATAAAAGAAAATGTAGATATGTTTGAAAAAGCAGGATTTTCTTTAGAGGCTTTTGGAGAAAACACAATAAAACTAAATGGTGTTCCTACATTTTGTATCGATATGAATACAAAAGAATTGTTCCTAGAATTATTAGATGAAGTTGATAATTTCTCAAGAACTGATAAACAAGATAAAGAAGAAAGATTTATTGCTACAATTGCTTGTAAATCTGCTGTAAAGGCTAATATGAGATTAAATGAAGAGGAAGTAGATAAATTAATGGAGGAGTTATTGAAACTTCCTAATCCGTTTACTTGTCCTCATGGAAGACCAACTGCAATTAAGATAAGTAGGTATGATTTGGAGCGTAAGTTTGCTCGTAAATAACTCTTTTTGAAAATAAGCATCGTCTTGCTGTGTTAAAATTTAATTTTAAAATCCTCATGTACCATTGTACACTCCGGTGTTTAAAATTAAATTTTGCCTTGCAATACTCGCTTCTTTTCAAAAATCAAAAATATAGGCGACGTACTACTTCGTTAAGCTTCATTCGGAAATCCTCGACGTATCCACATACGCCTCCGGTTTCCTCAATCGCTTGCCTAGTATTGCTTGTTTCTTTTCAAAAATTAAAACATAAGCGGCGTCTTGAGGTATTAAAACCAGTCACATCTAAAAGAAGGGAGAAAAATGGATAAGCCAAAAGTTATAGTTATTGCTGGACCTACTGCATCTGGAAAAACGGCATTAGGAGTTGAATTAGCAAAGAAATTAAATGGGGAAGTGATTTCTGCTGATTCGATGCAAATTTATAAAGATATGACCATAGGTACAGCAAAGCCACTACCTGATGAAATGGATGGAATCAAACATTATTTAATAGATTTTGTTTCACCTGATGAAAGATTTTCTGTTGCTGATTTTAAAATACTTGCTGAAGAAAAAATAGAAGATATTTTATCTAGAGGAAAAACACCAATAATAGTTGGTGGGACAGGTCTTTATATTGATGCACTTATATATGGGATTGAATATCCTGATATAGAATTTGATGAAAAATATAGAAATGAGTTGCTAAAAATTGCTGAAAATGAAGAAGGATTAAAGTCTTTATATGATGAGGCAACGAAAATAGATCCATTAGCAATGAAAAAAATTAGTCACAATGATACCAAAAGAATAACTAGAGTATTAGAGTTATATAAAGCAACTGGTAAAACCAAAACAGAGCTTGAAGAAGAATCAAGAAAAAAAGAAGTCAAGTATGATTATAGAGTTTTTGCAATTAATATGGACAGAGAAAAGTTATATGAAAGAATAAATTTGCGTGTAGATTTAATGATCAAAAATGGGCTAATAGATGAGGTAAAGGGAATACTTAATAAGTATGAAAAATTTCCAACTGCTATGCAGGGGTTAGGATATAAAGAAGTTGTACAATATTTAAATGGAAATTCAACTAAAGATGAAATGGTAGAAAAAATAAAACAAGAAACAAGAAGATATGCGAAAAGGCAATTAACATGGTTTAGAAAAAATAAAAATATTATTTGGATTGATGGCATGAAAGATAGGCAATTTAATGTGAATTTTATCATGGAGGAACTTAGGTGAAAGTTAAAACACAAAAGAAAATTAGTGCTAAAGTAATAGTTACAAGAATTTTTACAATTTTGCTTTTAACTGTCTTATTGGCTTATCTTATATTTAATTCGATAAAATTATTTACAAGTCCGACAGATATTTTCGTTGTAGAAGAAGGCGTATTAGATTCGGAAGAAACTGTAGATGCTTATGTAATTAGAAATGAAATTGTACTACAGGGAAATAATTATAAAAATGGAATGGAAAGAATTATTGTCGAAGGAAATAGGGTAGGTAAATCTGAACCAGTTTTTAGATATTATGTTAATGGTGAAGATACAATAAAAAGTGAGATAGATGAATTAGATAAGGAAATTGCTGAAGTTCAAAAAAGTGAAAAAATAAATTATACCACTGATATTGAAGTCTTAAAGGGAAAAATTAAAGAACTAGAAGAAAAAATATATAACACAAATAATATTGAAGAAATAAATAAGTATAAAAAAGAAATTGATGATTATACATATAAAATATCAACAATAGTTGGAGAATCAAGTCCCAAAGGTTCATATTTAAAAGAACTCATAGATAAAAAAACAGAATGTATGAATAAATTAACTTCTGGTGCTGAAGAAATAAAAGCAACAGAGAGTGGAACTGTTTCATATAGAGTTGATAATTTAGAGGAAGTTTTTACAACAAAGGATTTTAATTATTTAACAGAAGATTTTTTAAATTCATTAGAATTAAAGACTGGTGAATTGATAGAGACAAGTAATGAAAAAGGAAAAGTTATAACAGAATTTAATTGCTATTTAGCAGTTGTAATGAATTCTGAGGCAGCTAAGAATGCAAAAGTTGATGACAATGTAATAATAAAATTAGATTCAGAAAATAAATTAAATGCAAAAATAATGCATATTAACGAATGCAATGGATCAAGAGTGCTAATTTTCAAAATTGATGATTTACCAGAAAAACTTTTAAATTATAGAAAGTTATCTGTAAATGTAATTTGGTGGGAAAAAACTGGATTAAAAGTCCCTGTTTCTGCATTAAAAGAACAAGAAGGAAAATATTATTTAGAACGTAATAGAGCAGGTTATAATGTAGATGTTTTAGTGAAAGTTTTAAAACAAAATGAATCTTATGCAATTGTTACAAATTATACTACAAATGAGTTACAAGAAATGGGGTATTCATATAAACAAATTAAAGATATGTACACAATTAAACAGTATGATAAGATTAAAATATCGAAATAAACAATATTACATTTTAATTACAATGACATTATCTTTGTGTAACAAAAATTAAAATGATATTGACATATTTTATAAATAGAAGGATACTATATGCAGTAGTTAATGAAAAATATAGTATGATGTATTGGGAGGAAATTAAATGGCAAATGCAGTTGTGAATAAAATATTAGATTTTTTAGGTGTAGATAACGGTGAAGCAGTTGAAGATGAAGAAACTCTAGAAAATGAATATTCATTCGAACAAGATGAAGAACAACCACAAGAGGAAGAAGAAGAAAGAGGAATATTTAAAAGAAAAAATAGTAAAGTTGTTAATATGGCATCACAACAAATAAAGATGAAGATTGCAAAACCTACATCTTTTGAGCAAGCTGAAGATATTTGCATATTATTGAGAGAAAAAAATGCAATTGTTGTTAACTTAGAATATGTTAATAAAGATGTTGCCAGAAGAATTCTTGATGTCATCAGTGGAGCTGTTAAGGTTCTAGATGGACATTTTGAAAAAGTTTCTAACTCAATATTTATTGTTGCGCCATTTAATTATGATATAGTTAATGATATGACAAGAGAGGAAATAAAAAATAAACTTTCTGTTTCATGGCTTAAATAAATCAAATTAGGAGGAATAGTATGCTAACACCATTAGACATAGAAAATAAGAAATTTCAAAAACAAATGATGAATGGTTATAATGTTGATGAAGTTGATGATTTTCTTGATGAAATAACAATTGACTATGAAAAGATGTATAAGGAAAATACAGAATTACGTGCAGAAATAGAAAGATCAAAATCAGATATAGATAAATATAAAAATATAGAGCAAACTTTACAAAATACACTTGTAATGGCACAAAAGACTGCAGATGATATAAAAAGTAATGCACAAGAAGAGGCTGATAATATTTTAAAAAATGCAAGATCAAAGATGCAAGATTCTGTAGATGAATTAACAAAAGATTTAGAAATGAGAAAAAGAGAATATGCTGAAACTAAAAAACAATTTGATATATACAGAGCGAAGATGGAAGCATTATTGATTTCTCAGTTAGAATTACTAAAGGATATGAAAGAAGAGTAACAAAAGAAAAAAGGAAAGAGGTTGAATATTTATCAACCTCTTTTTTGTACATTAAAAAAATTTAAATTATTTATAAATAAAATTTCCATATATAGTAAAAAATACGATTTTTATATGTAAATAGTAAAATAAAATATAAAATTTATAGTTAATAATTATTTATAATTTAAATTGCAAAATCGGCTAAAACCCGCATATTACAAAAGAATTAAGCAATTATTACAAGATTAATTATTAGTTACATTTGTGTAAATCGTATTGACTTATTATATATTTAAAATAAAATATACATATATAATTATCGAGGATAATAGGCTTATGAGGATTATTGGTGGATTAGCAAGAGGAACTAAATTATATACATTAGATGGTACACAAACTAGACCAACATTAGATAGAGTAAAAGAACCACTTTTTAATATATTAAATTTTAAATTGCAAGAGGCAATTGTTTTGGATTTGTTTGCTGGTTCAGGTGCACTTGGACTTGAATCTTTAAGTAGAGGAGCAAGAAAAACTTTTTTTTGTGAACATAATAGAGATGCTTCTAAAATCATAAAAAGAAATATTGAAAAAACACATTTTGAGGAAAAAACAACATTAATAGAAAATGATTATAAAAAAGCATTAGTTGATATTAGCAATAGTAAGATAAAATTTGATGTAATTTTTTTAGATCCGCCATATAAAGCAGATTTAGTTAAAGATTCTTTAAATAGAATTATAAATTTAAATTTACTTAATAAGGATGCAGTTATAGTTATAGAAACTGATAATCCTGAAGATATAAAAGAAGAAATTGATGATATAGATATAGATATTTATGATGAGAGAAAATATGGACGTGTAAGTCTTATATTTTTGAAATTAGTACAGAAAGGTTAAACACTCACGAAGTGAAAGGGGTAAAAGATGGAGATATTCACTCTATTAGAAACTATAGAAGAATTACTTGAAAATAGCAAGAATGTACCATTTTCAAATAAAAGCATGGTAGATAAAGAAGAAATATTAGATATAGTTAAAGAAATTAGGTTAAAATTACCTGATGAGTTAAAACAGGCAAAATGGGTAAAAGAAGAACGTACAAGAATAATAGAAGAAGCTAAAAAAGAAGGAGAAGACATAGTAAAAGAGGCAGAAAATAGAATTATAGCTATGATAGATGAACATGAAATTACAAGAAAGGCTTATGATGAAAAACAGAGAATTATAGATGGTGCAAATGAAATGGCAAGAGAAATGTCTGAAGGAACTAAAGAATATGCTGATAATATATTGAAAGATATTGAACAAACCATGATAAATTTGAAGGAAAGTATAAATTCAGCTCAAATGAGCATAGATGAAGCTGTTACAACTTTAAAGAATAATAGAAAAGAATTAAAATAATTTTGTTTTGAATGAATATTGTGAGTAGATGATTATATAGCATATTTTAAATAATAACAAAGTGTTTCTAAGTGAAATTTAAAATATATATGTATTCATCTATTTTTTAAAGTTCATTGTTGTTTTTATATTGTTTTGATATAATGTGATATATGCAATAACTAATCGAAATGGAGGAAGTAATAATCTTGGCTAGAAAAAAGAAAAAAACACCAGTAAAAATAAGTAGTATAAGTCCAGAAATGGTCATAATTTTATTAATGTTGGTAAGTATATTATCAGGAGTTTTAATATATACAAATGCAGGACAAATAGGAGCATATGTTGGGCCACTATTGGGAGGTTTAGTTGGAATAATTAAATATGTAATTCCAATAGGATTATTTGTGACAGCATTATCTTTAATGAGAGAAAATAGTGATTTTGTCACTACAAAAGTTACACAATTTTTAATTTTCATTGTATGTGTAACAGCTATAATGCATATATATCAATTTTCAAAAATAAATTTATCTGCTAATGCTACATTTGAAGAAATTGTAAATGAAGCATATAAATTAGGAACTACTAACCAAGGTGGGGGAGCTGTAGGAGCAATTATTGCAACACCTCTTTGTCAATTAATAGGTTCGTTAGGAGCAACAATTCTTACTATAGCAGTTGCAATTATAACATTTATGTTTATGATTGGAATTAGCCCAATAGAATTGCTAATTCAATATATAGATGGAAATGAAGAAAGAAAAATAGAAAGACAAGAGAGAAGAGAAGAAGAAAGAAAAGCATTTAATGAAAGACTTGAAGAGAGAAGAAAAAATAGAGCTAGTGCAATGGAAGCTAGAAAGAACAAAAATGCTGAAAAAGAAGATAAACAAGTTGAACTTTTGAATGATGAAATAGTTATTAATCATTTTAATGACGAAAAAGAAGTGAAAGAAAAAGAGAAAAAACCTAGATTTGGATTATTTGGAAAAAAGGAAGAAGAACAACAACCTGCGCATGAAGAAATTCCTAAGGAAGATAAATCAAATCCAGATGAATTAGAAAATATTTTTAAAGAAGTACAAGAAGAAAAAGAAGAAAAAACAAAAGCAGTTTTGCAATTAGATCATTTTACTCATACTGTTGATGATGAAAATTATGAAAATCCTCCAATTGAATTATTATCACAAGGAGAAGGAAAAGTTGCAAAAGGAAGCAAAAAAGCATTAACAGATACTGCTACAAAACTTCAAAAAACTTTATATAGTTTTGGAGTTTCTGCTAAAGTTGAAAATGTTTCTGTTGGACCTGCAATAACTCGTTATGAATTAAAACCAGCAGAAGGAGTTAGAGTAAGTAAAATAGCAAAATTAGCTGATGATATAGCACTTAATTTAGCAGCTGAATCAATAAGAATTGAGGCACCAATTCCAGGTAAACAAGCTGTTGGTATAGAAATACCAAATAAAGAAAAAGAAGTTGTTCCATTAAGGGATATTATAGATTCAAGTGAATTTGAATCTTCAAAATCAAAATTAGCATTTGCTTTAGGTAAAGGAGTATCAGGAGATACAGTTGTAACAGATATAGCAAAAATGCCACACGTTTTAATTGCTGGTTCAACTGGTTCTGGTAAATCAGTTTGTATTAATACTTTAATAACAAGTATTTTATATAAAGCAAAGCCAAGTGAAGTAAAATTAATAATGGTTGATCCAAAAGTTGTTGAACTTTCTGTATATAATGGAATACCTCATTTGTTAATTCCAGTTGTTACAGATCCAAAAAAAGCAGCAGGTGCTTTAGCATGGGCTGTTCAAGAAATGGTAAATCGTTATAGTTTATTTGCACAAAAAAATGTTAGAGATATTAAAGGATATAATGCTGCACTTGATAAAGAAGGTGCAGATGGAAAATTACCACAAATAGTGATAATTATAGATGAGCTTGCTGATTTAATGATGGTTTCTCCAAAAGATGTTGAGGATGCAATTTGTAGGTTAGCTCAGATGGCAAGAGCTGCAGGTATGCATTTAGTAATAGCTACACAAAGACCATCTGTTGATGTTATTACAGGTATAATAAAAGCAAATATACCATCTAGAATAGCTTTTGCTGTTTCATCACAAGTTGATTCTAGAACAATTCTTGATGCTATGGGTGCTGAAAAACTACTTGGAAAAGGTGATATGTTATTTTATCCATCAGGAGCTTCTAAAGCTACTAGAGTTCAAGGTGCTTTTATATCAGATGGAGATGTTGAAAAAATAGTTGATTTCTTAAAAAAGGACGGAGAAGCTCAATATAGCGAAGACATTCTTGAATCAATTGAAAAAGCAAATTCTACAGATAAAGAAATTGAAGAAAATTCAGAAGATGATGAAGCAGATCCATTCTTAGAAGATGCAATAGAAGCTGTAATTGAAATAGGTTCAGCATCTGCCTCATTAATTCAAAGAAGATTTAAAGTTGGATATGCAAGAGCTGGAAGAATAATAGATCAAATGGAGGCAAGAGGAATTATTTCAGGTTATCAAGGTAGTAAGCCAAGAGAAGTATTAATGACAAAAGAAAGATGGCAAGAATTAAAAACAACACCAGCAGTTTCTAATCCAGAAGAGGAATAAAATAAAAAAAGAAGGAGTTTCATGGCCGAGATGAAAGGAAAATTGTTTTCTAGGTTTAAAGACTATAATTATATCTTAGATAAAATGCTAGAAGAAAAACGTTTTTCACAAGACGCGAAAAACCTTCTTTTAAATATGATTTATAAAATTGAAACTTCTTATAAAGATTACTCAATGATAAAAGGAGTTTATAAGACTAAAAATGAGTTTATAGATGAAATAATACAATCAGTTTCTGAAAACTGCAATAACATTTTGCTTATAGATCCTAAAAAGGATGGTGTACTTTTATTACAAAGAGAAAAAGCTATTGCAATTACTGATGAAAAGGAAAAAAAGATTTATGCTTATCCTACAGAACAAGCTATATTATATGGAATAATGGAAATAAAACCAAAATATTTTTATATTCCATCTAGATATAATTATTTTCAAAGAGGATTACAAAAGGCCTTAGTTGAAGGATCAATTTTAAATGCAACAGAAGTTATTAGGAATTTTAATGGTTGGTCATGGAATGTTGTAGAAGATACAAATATAAATTATGTATCTAATATGATTTATCAAGGTATAAGATTATTACTTGATGAAGAATTTCTAGAAAACTGGGAAGAGGATCAAGATGCTACAAATGATTACATTTATGAATTAAGGAAAAATCTTACTCAGCTCTATGGTGAAAATTGTGCAAAGAATGTATATTTTTCTTTAGTAAGATTAATTATTAGTTCATCTTCTAGAAGTACAAAAAAAAGGTTAGGACAAGAATATTTAATAGCACAACAAGCATATGCACGAATGTTAGATAAAAATAAATATATTTTAGATGCTTCAAATGAAAAGAAATTTATTGCAAATGAAATTGAAAAAATAGATGTGGTTTTATCTGATCAAAATAGGTTATTACATGAATTTAAACTTCGTAATCAAAAATTACCGGATGATCAAAAAATGACTGATGCAAATGAATTATTTAAAATTTTAATTCGTACAAAACAAAAATATATAAATAGAATAAATGAATTAAATGAACTTGTAAAACCAATAACATTTAATACATTGAAAAAAGATTTAAAAGATAAAATTGAAATATTAAGTATTTTTACTCAGCAAATAAATACAAGAGAATTTTCTATATTGTTTTTTCAAGAAATTCTAAAATGTTTTTCTAAAAAATTGGAAAATATTAGAGTTAAAGAAGAACTACTAGAGATTATTTATAAAATGCGATATGTTAGAAAACTTAGAATAACAGAAGATGAAAAAGTAGAAGATAATCATGTTTTAAATAATCAAATTAAGAAAATTTTAGAATATGCTGTGACATTAGCTTGTAAGCATAAAATATTTAATATTTTTTGTAAAGATGTAAAAATTAATTTTTTGGTTATAGAAAGAGCACTTGATACTACAATTGCTAATTATGAAGATGTTGATATTTCATTAGAAATAAAAAATGAAGGATTGGAAATTACAGTTTATGACAATGAAGTGATAGAAAAGCAGGAGATGATAAATTGTATACTTACATCTAAAGATTTAAATGTAAGACAGAGAAAGCATATTCCAATGTATGTATTTTAATAAAGAGGGATAATAATGAAAGACAATAATGAAAAAGAAAGGCATACAAAAGAAAATTTAAAAGTTGCAAAAATTATTTTTATAATTGGGTTTACGGTTATTATCATTGCGATTATTTCAGTATTTGTTTGGGGATTATATAATAAAAAGAATAGTCGATTAAGTTCATATGAAGAATATAATGTAGAATTGGAAGAATATAATAATATTTTTTCAAAATATTCTGGACAATATGTGGAAGGAACAAAAATAAAACAGCTTATTAATGATGTTATTAGCAGTAACAATAAATATACTAATGAAAAAGGTAAATTTATTTCTATAGGAGCTAGTAATATTAGGAACTTTGATTCAAGTAATTTAAGTCATGCTTGTACTGCAGCAAGATTAAATAATACGAAGGAAAATATAGATTTAGCTAATCAAAGCATGGATGAATTAATAAAAATTATTGATGATGCAAAGATGTATAGTGTATTTTTTGAGAAAACAAATAATCGTGTAACTAATATAGATATATCAGTAATACAAAATTGATTTTTATGAATAAATTATTAATATAGAGAAGAAATATAAGAAAAAGGTGAGTGGCATTAATGGAAGAAAAAAAATATTATTCTCGAAAGATTTGCATAGTAGCATTAATATTAGGAATATTTGCACTTATATTATGTTGGGTTCCTATTTTAGGATTAATTATAGGTATTATTGAATTAATTATTTCCTTAATTGCAAATGTGAAGAGAATTAAATATAAAGAAAAACTGATGTGGTGTACGATATTTGGGTTTATAGCTAGTATTATTGGAATTATTGTAGGTGCTACAGTATTTTTCGTTATTTTTTTTAATGCTATATTTGATTTAAATTTATTCAAAGAAATACCAGTAGATCCATCTTATAGTATGTTACATATGTCACGAGGGGATGTAGAAATGTACAATGCAACTGTTATGAATTATGCTACAAAAGAAACTTTGAGTGGTATGGATATTAAATTAATGATTGAAGACATTATTACACAGAATTCACAATATGTTGATGAAAGCAAGAAATTTATAGGTATTCATGCAAAAAATATTTCTGATTATCATAATGAAGATTATTTAGATGAGCTTGTAAAAAATGCAAGTGATTTGGAAAGTGAAAATGGAAATAATAATTGGAATAATATAAATGCAGCTAAAGATGAATACAGAAATTTAGCGAAAAGTATTAAAAAATCAAAAGAATATAAAATTACTACTACAGATTATTATGGACTAATTTATGCGGTACTAATAGAAGAATTATAGAATATAAAAATAAGCAAAATAGCAAAGATTTCTTTGCTGTTTTTTGTTATTAAAATGTTATTGTATAATTTTTTTTTTATGACTATAATTAAGTGGAGATTTACGAAAGAAAAGGAGACTAATTTATGAATATTACTTTTTTAGGAGCTGCCAAAACGGTTACAGGTTCAAACTTCTTAGTAGAAGCTGCTGGAAAAAAATTCTTAGTGGATTGTGGAATGTATCAAGGTAAGGCAACTCAGGAAATGGAGAATTCAGAGGATTTTCTATTTGATATTCAAGAAATTGATTTTATGCTTCTAACTCATGCACATATTGATCATTCTGGAAGAATTCCCAAATTATATAATGAAGGATATAGAAAACCAGTATATGCGCATAAAGCAACTGTAGATTTATGTTCAATAATGTTACCAGACAGTGGACATATACAAGAAAATGAAATTGAATGGAAAAACAGAAAAAGAACAAGGGCTGGTTTAGAACCATTACCACCATTGTATACTGCTGAAGAAGCAGAAAAATCATTAGAAATTTTTAAACCAGTAGATTACGATGAAATAGTAGATGTCGCTGAAAATATACAAGTTAGATTTAATGATGCTGGCCACATGCTGGGTTCAAGTATTATTGAAATTTGGGTTACTGAAAATGGAAAAACAGAAAAAATAGTATTTACTGGTGATATTGGAAATAATGATATTCCTTTATTAGATTCTCCTACAATGATTGAAGATGCAGATTATTTAGTAATGGAATCAACATATGGAAGTAGATTACATTTAAGAAATGATGATAAAGCAAAAATGTTTTTAGATATAGTTTCTGAAACATTAGATCATGGTGGACGTGTAATTATTCCATCTTTTGCAGTGGGAAGAACTCAAGAGATTCTGTATGAAATTGATAAGATAAAAGAGGAAAACAAGGATGATGAGGAATTTACAAGAAAATATGAACAATTGATGAAAACGCCGGTTTTTGTAGATAGTCCTCTTGCAATTTCTGCAACAGAAATATTTAAGAAAAATACAGATTTATTTGAGGGTGAAATACAAGAAAAATTGAAAAAAGGTGATCATCCTTTAGAATTTCCAGGTTTACAGTATACTCAAACAGCAGATGAATCAAAAGCTTTAAATGAAACGTATTATCCTTCTATTATTATTTCAGCAAGTGGAATGTGTGATATAGGAAGAATAAAGCATCATTTGAAACATAACTTATGGAATCCAGCAAGTACTATATTATTTGTTGGTTATCAGGCTCCTGGTACGCTTGGAAGAACTATTGTTGATGGAGCTGATAAAGTTAAAATTTTTGGTGAAGAAATTACAATTAATGCAAGAATAGAATATATTGAAGGATATTCTGGACATGCGGATCAAGAATGGTTATTAAATTTTGTATACTCATTTATAACTAAGCCAAAACATATATTTTTGGTTCATGGTGAGGAAGAAAGCCAAGAAGTTCTAAAAAATCTGATTGAAGAAAATACGAAGATTCCAGTTACTATTCCATCATTTGGAGAAAAATATGAAGTATCTGAAATTCCTCAATTAAGGGAAAGAACGGAATTTTCTAAGAAACTTGAAAATTATAATTTAAGAATGCAAATATTAGAAAAATTATATAAAATAAAAGATGACATTAATGATATGACAGCAGTTGTTAAACAAGAAAAAATTATGACAGATGAGTCAAAAAGTGAAATTGATGATTTGAATAGTAAAATAAAAAAATTAGAAGATCAAATAAAAGGATTAATAAGTTAATCTGAAATGGAAGGAACAGAAGATATGGTAACAAAATATTTTAATGATGCAATTATAGGAAATAAAAATATAACAGCTAGCTTGTCAAAAACAGGAGAATTATTAAGATTATTTAATCAAGCACCTGATTATAAGCAATTTTTTGAAATATTTCATACAGGTGTAAAAGTTAACGATTCAGCATTAATATATTTACACAATGATGTAAATAATACTTATAGCCAGTATTATGAGGAAGATACAAATGTATTAGTTACAGAGATTTTAAACACATATTTTAATTTAAAAGTTGATCAAACTGATTATGTTCTTATTAAAGATGATGTTTTAGTTAGAAATTATCATTTTAAAAATGAAAGCAATATTGATTTAAATATTAACTTCTTAGTATATTCTAAATTATTTACAAATATAAACAATGATGCATGTGGATATTTAAAAAATGATACATTACTTCAATATACACATGATTATACTGCATGTACTTTTTCAAAAGATAAGATAAAATCTTATCAAATTAATGATGCACAAAATGCAATTGTAAATGGTACAATTGGAGGAAAAGATTATATTGGAATGTCACCTGATTCTGCAATATCATATGAAATAGGTGTTTTAAAGCCAGGAGAAGAAAAAAGCTTTGAAATATATATTACAATTAATGATAATTTTAAAAAGAATTTATTGAATGATTTAGACGTAGAAATAGAGAGATTTAGAAAAATAGATTACAAAAAAGAACTAGAAGATACAAAAAAATATTGGAAAAAGTACGTAAAGGATCATTCAAAATTAGAATTAAGAGATGAAAAATCTAACCATGAAATAAGAAGAATATATAATAGAACAATTTTACTTACATCGCTTTTGGTAAATAATGAAACAGGTGGAATTTCTGCAGGAGTAGAAAGTGATGAATATAAAACAAAATGTGGAAGGTATTCATATTGCTGGCCAAGGGATGCGGTTTTTGTGACAGAGGCCTTAGATGAGATTGGTATGGAAAAAGATACAGAGAAGTTCTACAAAGTTTTTTGCAAAATGACGCAAAATAGAAATGGGGGCTGGGAACAAAGATTTTACACAGATGGAAGATTAGCTCCTTGCTGGGGATATCAAATTGATGAAACTGCAAGTGTTGTTTATGGAGTATATAATCATTACGAAAAATGCAAAAATATTAAATTTTTAAAAGATACTTTGAAGATGTGTGAAAAGGCAATAGAATATCTTGAAAAATATGTAACTGATATATTAGATGAAAAGTATCAATTACAAAAAAGTTATGATTTATGGGAAGAACACGAAGGTATTAGTTTGTATTCTTTTGTCGCAATTTTTGGAGCTTATAATAGTATGCTTAAAATAATTAAGGAAGTAAAAGGTGAGTTCTCAAATAACAGGTTAAAAATTGAGGCTTTAGAAAAAATGAAAAAAATGCTAGAAAAAAGAGTTAGAGACATTAAAGAGTATGTTTTGAAGACTTTTTATGATGAAGAAAAAAAGAGCTTTGTAAGAAATGTTGATGATAGAAGATTAGATATTAGTATTTTAGGAACTGTTACTCCATTTAATATGTTTACTGCAAAAGAGAAAAAGATTTTAAATACTATTGAGAGAATGAATATGACGATTAGGACATATACAGGCGGATATATTCGTTATGAGGGTGATACATACAATGGGGGTTATAGTCCATGGGTTATTGCTAATTTATGGATGGCAAATTATTATTTGGATTCAGGAGAAAAAAATAAAGCAAAAGAGTGTTATGAATTTGTTGTAAGAAGTGCTTCCGGTCATGGATTTTTAGGTGAACAAGTTGATAATGAGAGTATGAAACCATGTTGGATTATTGGTCTTACTTGGTCACATGCAATGTTTGTGTCTACAACAATGAGATTTTCAAAAGCAGGAATTTTATAATTTTTTTATAATATATCAAATGGCAAAAGAACTAAAAAAAAATATTTTTATAAGGATTGCATTTCAATTTCAACAACTTCTAAATAAATTTAAATGAGCCTCTCCGCGCATGGCAGCGCACCCTCATTTAAATTTATAAAGAAGTTGTAGAAATTTCCATTTATACTTAAAAAATATTTTTTTAGTTCTTTTGCCATATAATAATGTATATGAGAATAATAAATAATTTTCTATAGCTCTTTTGCTATATATTTTTATGTGATAAAATAATAAAAATTATAAGAAAGGATGTGCAACATTGGCAAAAACAAGTACTGTTTTTTTCTGTAATTCATGTGGATATGAATCAAGTAAATGGCTTGGAAGATGCCCAGCTTGTAATGAATGGAATACTTTCGTTGAAGAAAAAGTTGTTAAACAAGGAAATTCAAAATCTAGTGTTGTAAAAAAATCAGCAGAAGTAATGCCATTAAATAATATTGAACAAATAAAAATTTCACGTATAAAGTCCGGTTTTGATGAACTTGATAGAGTTTTAGGTGGAGGTTTTGTTAATGGATCTCTTACTTTATTAGGAGGGGAACCTGGAATAGGAAAGTCAACTTTGATTTTACAAATATGTGATAAGATAAAAGTAGATGGAAAAGTCTTATATATTTCAGGAGAAGAATCAGCAGAACAAATTAAAATTAGAGCAGATAGATTAAAAATAAAAAATGATAATATTATGTTTTTAGGAGAAACTGATATTAATGTGATAGAAGAAACTATTGAAAAAATTGAACCTAAATTTGTAATAATAGATTCAATTCAGACTATGTATTCTGATGAAATTACATCAGCACCAGGAAGTGTAAGTCAAGTTAGAGAAATAACAGCAAGAATAATGAAAATGTGCAAAATGAAGTCAATAACAACTGTAATAATTGGACATGTTACTAAAGATGGAACTATTGCAGGACCAAGAGTTTTAGAACATATGGTAGATACAGTTTTATATATTGAAGGAGAAAGATATTTTACATATAGGGTTTTAAGAGGAGTAAAAAATAGATTTGGTTCAACAAATGAAATTGGAATGTTTGAAATGCAAAATGAGGGAATGGTAGAAATATCAAATCCTTCAAGCGTGCTTATATCAGAAAGAGAAGGAAATCCTGCAGGTTCTGTTATAGTTGCAAGTCTTGAAGGAACAAGACCAATTTTAATTGAATTACAGGCTTTAACATCAACAACTGTTTTTGGATTACCAAGGCGAACAGCAAATGGTATTGATTATAATAGAGTAACATTATTAATTGCAGTTCTTGAAAAAATAGGCGGCGTAAATCTAAGTAATCAAGATGTATATATGAATATAGTTGGTGGGATAAAAATAAATGAACCAGCGTTAGATTTAGGAATAATCGTATCAGCAGCATCAAGTTATAAAAATATAAGTATTCCAAACGATGTTGCAGTTATTGGTGAAGTTGGACTTACTGGAGAAATAAGATCTGTAAATATGATAGATAAAAGACTAAAAGAATTAGAAAAAATGGGATTTAAAAAATGTATCATTCCAGAAAGTAATAAAAAACTATTGAAAGATGATTTTAAATTAGATATAATTGGGTGCAAAGATGTTATAGAGGCTATGAAAATTTTAAAATTAAAATAGATAGTCCAGCTATTATTTTAGGCATTAGGAAGGAAGTTTTTTAAAATGAACAAATTAAAAAAAATAATATTAGTACTTATTGTAATTGCTCTTGTTGCTGCAAATGCTTATGTTGTAACAACATTTGTTATGGCTAAAGTTGATAATAAACCAAATCCACTTGTAACAATGGAAATTGAGGGATATGGAACAGTAAAAATTGAATTATATCCTGATAAAGCTCCTAATACAGTAAAAAATTTTGTTAAATTAGTTCAAAATGGATTTTACAATGGAAAAACATTTAATGATATTGAAGAAGGTTTAGTTCGTGGAGGAGCTGTTACAGGAAAAACAGATGAATCTGGTGCAGAAGTTACTGGACCAATGTTAAGTGAATTAAGAACACTTGGAGATGGTGAAGAAGATTATCAGTATACAATTCCTGGTGAATTTATGGAAAATGATTATTTGGACAATGACTTAAAACACCAAAGAGGAACTATATCAATGTATAGAAAAACATCAGGATTATATCAACAAGAAATTTCTATGATGCAAATGATGGGATATGGAGAATATATAGATCAAATTTTAGAAGAAATGTATGATTCACAGGATTCACAATTCTTTATATTAACAGAAGACTATATGAATTATAATGGATTATTTACAGCTTTTGGTAGAGTAACAGAAGGTATGGAAATTATAGATCAAATTTCAAAATTAGAATTAACTAAAGAAACTGATGAAAATGGTGATAGTTATGAATCAACAAAGCCAGTTAATCCACCAGTTATAAAAAATGTAACTGTTGAAACATATGGAGTTAATTATGGAGATCCAGAAGTAAGTAAATCAGTTGATTTTGATGAATATTTTAATTTGTTTATGCAAATGTTTAATCAATCATCAAGTTTATCATATTAATAATATTTAGAAAACGTCCTATTAAAGGACGTTTTTTTATCTAATAGGAAAATGCTTTGCATTTCCTATTAGATAAAGGCTTCGCCACAAATCCTCACAAAATTTTTAAAGAAATTTTGGCGGGCTAACAATTAACGCAGACTTTGCAATGAAATTAAATAGTGTGATATACCAAAATGTCCGATATTGTTCCTAAAATTTGAAATTGTAATGTAAAAACACTTGACAAATTAGAAAAAATGATGTAAAGTATATTAGCATTACAAAAAGGAAGTGATTATCATAGAAAAAAATGTTGAAATAAGTATACTTTGCCAAATTTATGGAAAGTTATTAACTGAAAAACAGTATATGATTCTAGATGATTACTATAACAATGATTTATCTTTAACTGAAATTGCTGAAAATAATAACATTACAAGACAAGCGGTTAGAGATATTTTAAAGAAAGGGGAAAGTAAACTTTTCGAGTACGAGGAGAAAATAGGATTTATGAAGAAAACAATGGAACAAGAAGAAAAAATTGCTATTATTCTTTCTGAAATTACTAAAATAAAATCTAAATCTTCTGATAAAGAAGTTAGTAAGATTTTAGAACATATTAAACATGAATTAAATTGTTTAGTATAGGAAGATAATAAAATTTTTTCAAAAAGTATTTAAAAGGAGGTAATTATGGCTTTTGAAGGTTTATCATCAAGACTACAA
Source organism: uncultured Clostridia bacterium (assembly GCA_947588885.1). Classification (GTDB taxonomy): domain Bacteria; phylum Bacillota; class Clostridia; order TANB77; family CAG-508; genus UMGS1994. The sequence continues at coordinate 9,617 of CANQAH010000014.1, read as the reverse complement.
GAAATAACAAGAAAATTAAGAGGAAAAGCAAGAATTACTGAAAGTGACTTAAAAGAAGTTCTAAAAGAAGTTAAGATTGCTTTACTAGAAGCTGATGTTAATTTTAAAATTGTAAAAGATTTTATAAAAGTAATTGAAGAAAAAGCTATAGGTCAAGATGTATTAAAGTCATTAACTCCTGGACAGCAAGTTGTAAAAATTGTAAAAGATGAACTAGTAGAATTATTAGGTGGAGAAGATAGCAAAATTTCTTTCTCTGCCAATCCACCAACGGTTGTAATGCTTGTTGGATTGCAAGGTTCAGGAAAAACAACAACTGCTGGAAAGCTTGCTAATTTAATACGTAAACAAGGAAAGAATCCTTTATTAGTTGCTTGTGATGTTTACAGACCTGCAGCTATACAACAGTTACAAGTTGTTGGAAAACAATTAAATGTACCTGTTTATGCTAATGAGCAAACAAAGGATGTTGTACAAATAGCGAAACAAGCTATAAATGTAGCTATTTCAAAATTGAATGATGTTATTATTCTTGATACTGCTGGTAGACTTCACATAGATGAAGAACTAATGCAAGAACTAAAAAACATAAAATCATCAGTAAAACCTCATGAGATATTACTTGTTGTTGATTCAATGACAGGTCAGGATGCTGTAAATGTTGCTGAAAGTTTTAATGATAATTTAGGCATTGATGGAGTTGTATTAACAAAACTTGATGGTGATACAAGAGGTGGTGCTGCATTATCAGTAAAAAAAGTAACAGGAAAACCAATAAAATTTGCAGCTACTGGTGAAAAATTAAGTGATATAGAAGAATTTCATCCAGAAAGAATGGCATCAAGAATACTTGGAATGGGTGATGTTCTTTCTATTATTGAAAAAGCAGAAGAAACTTTTGATGAAGAAGAAGCTCTTAAAATGGAGCAAAAACTTCGTAAACAAAAATTTGATTTAGAAGATTATTTAATGCAACTAAGGCAAATGAAAAAAATGGGTTCTTTTTCATCAATTTTAAAGATGTTGCCTGGAATGGGAGCATTAAAAAATATTCAAGTTGATGATAAAGAATTTGATAGAATAGAAGCAATTATATGTTCAATGACTACAGAAGAAAGAAGAAATCCAAAAATCTTAAATGGTAGTAGACGAATAAGAATTGCAAAAGGTAGTGGAACACAAGTACAAGATATTAACAAATTCATGAATTCATTTGAGATGACACAAAAAATGATGAAAAAAATTACTGGAAATAAAGGTGCCATGAAAAAAATGATGAAAGGAATAGAAAATCAAAACTTAGATTTAAAGGACTTTACAGATTTAAAATAATGTTATTAACTTTTTTAGTTTATATAAAAAAATAGAATTTTCAGGGGGTGAAATTATGGTAAAAATAAGATTACAAAGAGTTGGAAAGAAAAAAGCTCCATTTTACCACATAGTTGTTGCAGACTCTAGAAGAGCTAGAGATGGAAGAATAATTGAACAAGTAGGAACATATGATCCTATGACAGAACCTACAACAGTTAAATTAGACAAAGAATTAGTTGAAAAATGGATTAAAAATGGTGCAAAACCAACAGATACAGTAAAAAGACTTATTGATGAAGCAAAATAGTTTTTTTTACTCTTTAAAACTAGGAGGCTAAAACTATGAAAAAAATTTTAGAATCAATTATAAAAAATCTTGTTCAAAATGCTGATGCTGTATCAATTGAAGAAATACCTCAAGATAGTGAAACAAAATACGAAGTCAGAGTTGATGCAAATGATATTGGTAGAGTAATTGGAAAAAGAGGTAGAGTTGCACAGTCAATTAGAACAGTTATGAAAGCTGTTGCAGCAAAGGAAAATAAAAAAATAGTAATTGAGTTTATTGATTAGGAAAATAAAATGCAAGATTATTTTGAAATTGGTCAAATAGTTAATACTTCTGGATTAAAAGGTATAGTAAAAGTAAATCTTTTTACGGATAAATTAACTAAAATTGAAGAATTTAAAAAGGTTTTTATTGAAAAAAATAATAAATTAACTGAATATGAAATTGAGGAAGTTAGATATAATAAAAATCAAGCTTTAATTAAGTTTAAGGGAATTAATGATATAGACACTGCTGAAACTTTTAGAAATTGTTTAATAAAGGTACATAGAAGTAGTGAAAAACAACTTCCAGAAGATACATATTATATAGTTGATTTGATAGGTCTTGAAGTGTATAAAGATACAGGTGAAAAGCTTGGAATATTAAAAGAAGTTTTTCCTGTTCATGGTGGAAATAACGATGTATATGTTGTTGAAACAGACGGAAAGGAAATACTATTACCAGCTATTGGTGAAGTTATAAAAGAAGTTAATATGCAAGAAAAGAAAATGATTGTACATTTAATAGAAGGATTAAATTAAAATGAAATTTGATGTGTTAACATTATTTCCAGAAATGTTTGAACCACTTAAACAAAGTATCATTAAAAGAGCTACTGAAAAACAAATAATTAATATTAATTTAATTAATATTAGAGATTTTTCAGAAGATAAGCACAATAAAGTTGATGATACACCATATGGTGGTGGAGCAGGAATGGTGATGAAGCCTGATGTTGTTGATAGAGCATATAATTCAGTAAAATCTGATGATGCTAAAGTGATTTATCTTACACCTCAAGGAAAAACATTAAACCAGGAAAAAGTAAAAGATCTTTCTAAAGAAAAACATTTGATATTACTTTGTGGTCATTATGAAGGCATTGACCAGAGAGTAATTGATAAAATAGTTGATGAAGAAATTTCGATAGGTGATTATGTTTTAACAGGTGGGGAAATTCCAGCAATGGTACTTATAGATAGTGTTAGTAGGCATATAGATGGAGTTTTATCAAACGAATCAATAGATGAAGAATCATTTTCAAATGGATTACTTGAATATCCACAATATACAAGACCAGAAATTTTTAATAATGAAAAAGTTCCAGAAGTTTTAATTTCAGGACATCATGAAAATATAAAAAATTGGAGAAGAGAGAAATCTTTAGAAAATACATTCAAAAAAAGACCAGAATTGTTAGAAAATATAGCGCTAACAGACAAGGATAAAAGCTATATAGAAAAATTAAAGAAGGAGGTCCAATAGTAATGGATATTATAAAATCAATAGAACATGAACAACTAAAGAATAAGATTCCTGAATTGCGTGTTGGTGATACTGTAAAAGTTCATGCTAAAGTAAAAGAAGGAAATAGAGAAAGAATCCAAGTATTTGAAGGAATTATAATTAAAAAACAAGGTGGAGGAGTAAACGAAACATTTACAGTTAGAAGAATTTCTTATGGAGTAGGTGTTGAAAAAACATTTTTAGTTCATTCACCAAATGTTGAAAAAGTAGAAGTTACTAGAGTTGGTAAAGCAAGAAGAGCAAAATTATATTATTTAAGAGATAGAGTTGGTAAATCAGCTAAAACTAAAGAAAAAGTTGGAGCTAGAATTGAAACTAAAGAAATAACAGTTAAAGAAGAAGTTGTTCCAGGAGAAAATGAAGTTGTTGAAGAGGAAGTAGTACCTGGAGAAAACGAAGTTGTTGAAGAAGTAACAACAGAAGCTGCTGAAGAGGTAAAAGAAGAAGTTAAAGAAGAAACAAAAAAAGAAGATGCAGCTAAGGAAGAAAAAAAGAAAGCAGCAGAGGAAAAAGCTGAAGAAAAGAAAGAAGATAAATAATAAATTATATTGAGCCTATAGCTTTTAGCTAGGCTCTTTTTTTCTATAATATAAACAAATTTTATTTTAAACTGGAAAAATCTATTTAAAAATAGAAAGTCCAGTTTATTTTTTTATATAACTAATTGCGGAACCTGAAAATAATTATGGACATATAATAAATTATAGACTAACTGTAGTAAGGAGTTGAGAAGATGAATGGAAAAACAAAAGTTGTAATAGGAATAATATTAGTGCTTATAGTATTTGCCATGGCTGTTGCATATTCTGCTTTTGCTACTGAACTGCAATTAAATGGAACTGCTGAAATTGTAGGAGAATGGGATATAAGAATAACTGATATAAAAACTATCGATATTTCTGATGGTTGTGACGATGGAGAACCACAGTTTACAAATACTAGTGCAACATTTAATGCAAAATTGGTTAAACCAGGTGATTTAGTAACGTATGAAGTAACAATCGAAAATGCTGGTACTATTGATGCTGCCTTAGGTACAGTAATTTTTAGGGAACAGGAAAATGGATCAGATGCAATTAAATATACGACAACCGAACTTGCTAATAAATTAAAAGCAGGAGAACAAACGACTTTTTCAATAACAATTGAATATGATCCAGAAACGGAAGAAATACCAACAGTAAAAACTAAAACGATAATTGGTGTTATTGAATATGTTCAAGACAATTAAAATAGGGAAGTTTTTCTTCCCTATTATTGTATGGTGATATTTATGAAAAGTTTAAAATGTAAAAACTTATTTATAGTTATAATTATATATTTATTAGTAACATTTTTTATTTTAAGTAATATAAGAATATATAAAAATATAGTAGATTTAGTATTTTGGGGTTGTATATCAATATATTTAATATATTGTATAAAAAATGGATATATAAGATGTAAATGTGATAATAGATTTTTTAGATATATGATATTAATTTCATGTTTTTATGTCATTTTTTATTTTGGATTGGGATTAATTTTTGGATATGCTAAAAGTCCATATAATCATGAAATTATAACAATTATAAAAAACTTTATATTGCAGATAGTTCCTATAATTGGAATTGAGATTTCTAAAGGTGTGATAATATTTAAAAATAAGAAAATTGTTGTTGTGTTATCATTTATAGTTTTTACAATGTTAGAAATTAATTATTATATGTTGTCTGATTTGTTTTTTTACAAGGAAAGTTTTGCAAAATATATTTTTTCAACGATATTTCCTTTGATTGCACAAAATCTTTTATCAATATATTTGATTTTAGAATATTCATTTAATTTTCCACTAATTTTTAAGAGCATTACAAATTCTTTTTTTATATTATCGCCAATTTTACCTAACATTGATTGGTATATTGAAGGTTCATTAGGAATATTAGTACCATTTTTTATATATTTAATTTTTGAGTATTTATTAGCTAAAAAGAAAACTAGAAACAAAGAAAGAAAAATTACAAAAGTTACTTTTATTTTAGAATTTATATTTTGTATATGTTTAGTTTGTTTTATGAAAGGAATATTTAAGTATGAACCAATAGATATACTTTCAAATAGTATGTCTCCAACATTTAATAGAGGAGATATTGTTGTTTTTTATAAAGCAGATGAAGAAGAATTAAGAAATATTCCAAATAATTCGATTATTGTATATGAATTTGAAAATCAAAATATAGCTCATAGAATTATTAAAGTTGTAAATGAAGATGGGGAAGCTGTATATCAGACAAAAGGTGATAGGAATAATGTCCCTGATAAAGAACTAGTAAAAGTAAATCAAATAAAAGGAATTTATAAATTTCATTTTAAATATATTGGTTTTCCTTCAATATGGTTATACGAATATTTTAATTCCTAAATTATAAAAATTGGGGTGAAATAATTGAAAAATAAAAAAAGTATAATATTGCAAATAATATTACTTGTAGTAGGTTTAATTTTCTTAGTAACAAGTCTAACTTTAAAAAATAATGATGATATATTAATGTTATATGAAACTCATAAAAAATGTAATTATGAAGTAATATTGAAGCCAAATGATTTTTATGAAAATAATATTTTACAATCTAATGAATGTTATGCTGCAAAATCAATTAAGCAACTGAAAATTAATTTTGAACACAAGATAAATTCTTCAAAAAAAGCAAATGTAGAATATAAGTATAAGATAACTAATGATTTAGTTGCTACAGCTGTAAATAGAGAAAATATAGATAAAAATATTTGGAATAGAACTTATTTTATTTATGAAAGCGATGTAAAAAATGGAGATATTAATGAAAATATTATAAATGAAAATGTTGAAATAGATTATGATTTTTATAGGAATTTAGTGAATTCTTATGAAAATGAATATGGGATACAGATTAATGCTGTTTTGAAAGTTCGTCTAGATGTTTTTTATAATGTAAAACTTGAAAATCAAAAAGAGAAATATTTGGAAGATTATATTGAACTGGATATTCCAATAACTAATTTAGTAGTAGAGCCACAGGAAAATTATGAAAAGGATTCAGTAAATAATATTATTATAGAAAATGACAGGTATAGAATAATGGAAATTATTTGTTTTGTATTAGGAAGCGCAATACTTGTTGTTGATATAACTATTTTTGTTAAGCAAATGCATAAATTTAAAACAAATTTAGAAAATAAGTATACAAGAAAAATGAAAAAAATTTTGAGAAATTATAAAAATTATATTGTAACAATAAATAATGAACTCGATTTTTCTGGATTTAAACCAATAAAAGTTGCAAGTTTTGAGGATTTACTAGATGTAGCAGAACAAAATCAAACAAGCATTTTATGCTATGATGCGATAAAAAATAAAGAATGTCATATGTATGTTATTGTTAGAGATTGTGTATATTTTTATGCTTTTTCAGAGGAAAATATCTAAAAGATAGTAGCACTTAAATTAAAATAAGAATACTTAATTTAAGTGCATTTTTGTTATATAATAATTATTGAGAGGTAGAAGATGATTAGAATTTTATTTGTATGCTTAGGAAATATATGCAGATCACCAATGGCTGAATTTATCTTAAAAGATATGGTGAAAAAAAGAGGGGTGGAATCTGAGTTTTATATTGAATCAGCTGGAACTAGTAATGAAGAAGAGGGAAATCCTGTTCATTATGGTACGAGAAGTAAACTTGCAGATGTTGGAATTAATACTAATGGAAAATATGCAAGGCAAATGAAAAAATCAGATTATGAAAAGTTTGATTATATTATAGGCATGGAAAAATATAATATTAGGTCAATATTAAGAATTGTTGGTGAAGATAGAGAAAATAAAGTATATAGACTTTTGGATTTTTCAAATAATCCTAGAGACATTGCTGATCCTTGGTATACACATAATTTTGATATTACGTATAATGATATAGTTGAAGGATGTAATGCTTTATTAGATAAACTTGTCAAATGAAATTTTATAGTTTGTTATTAATTTTATGATTTTAATTTAAATTATGATATTTATTTCATAATATTTTAAAGCTAAAATAATGTAAAAAAAACTATTGACAAAAAATTATTTAATGAGAGAATTGTGATAATAGTTTTTCTAAAGCAGTCGAAGCTACAAGGAAAAGAAAAAAATTCTACAATGTTAAATAAATTATATCATGAAAGATATAAATCATATAAAGGTTTATAGGTAAAACCTTATTAAAAAACCTAAATTATTATACAAGGAATAATATTGAAATGAAATTTAATAAAGCAAAAGGAGTTTGGAAAGAATTATTATTTTTAATATTTTTTATTTTAATATTTTTTTTATTTAATTTAAAAGTTAAAGTGTATGAAGATGGATATTTAGATATATATATTCAAGAAATATTACTATTTGTTTCAATATTAATTGGAAAATTTTTATATCAAAAAAAGAATATAAGTAAGAAAGTAAAAATAGGATTATTTTTACTTGTAATAGGATTATTTGTTAGTTATCCTTTATTTAATGATTATTTAGTATATTCACATGACATAAATTTTCACTTAGTTAGAATTGAAGGATTAAAAGAAGCATTAAGTAATTTTCAAATTCCAGCAAGAATACATCCAATAGAAAATAATGGATATGGATATGCAACATCAATTTTTTATCCAGAATTGTTTTTATATATACCTGCAATTTTAAGGTTATTGAATACATCTATGGTATTTTCATATAAATTATTATTGTCTTTTATAAACATAGCATCAGTATTTTTTATGTATCTAGCTGTAAAAAAAATTTCAAAATCAACTACATCAGGAATTATAGGGGCAATAGTATATTCAGCAGCAAATTATAGATTAGAAAATATTTATACAAGAGCAGCTATAGGAGAAGCATTAGCACTCGCATTCTTTCCTTTGGCAATATGGGGATTATACGAATTATGTGTGGGTGATAAGAAAAAATGGTACATATTTGCAATTGGTTTAACTGGTATTATACAATCACATATTTTAAGTGTGGCTTTTGTAGGAATTATATGTATATTTTTTGGGATAACATTTATAAAAAATATATTAAAGGAAAAAAGATATAAATCAATAATATTTTCTTTTATATTAATTGTGTTATTAAATATGTGGTTTATAGTTCCTTTTATTGATGGCTATAGATTGGATTTAAATGTAAAAAATAAAAATGAAAATACAACTACATATATCTTTTATAAATATACTGTAATACCAGCACAATTATTTAATATTTTTGATTCAGCATATAGTGTAAATTTATCAAATGATAATACACAGGGTATGGAAAATGAAATGTCATATACTTTAGGAATTTTGTGCTCATTAGCTTTAATAATAAATGTAGTTTATTGCTTAAAAAATAAAAATAATAATGATAATAATGTAAAATTTATAAAAATTTTAACATTAATTTCAATTACATTTTTAATTCTCTCAACAACAATAATACCATGGAAAGAATTACAAAATGAATATGAAATAATACAAAATATATGTAATACAATACAATTTGGTTGGAGATTTTTAGGAGTTACTACTTTTACATCTGTAATATCAGGAAGTATAATAATTGGAAAATATGTAGATTCAAAATATAATAAAGAAAAAGATTTTATGGAAAATTATAAAATTGTTTTGATTATAGGATTAATAGCATTTTTATCAGTACCTTTATTTTTAGGAGATTATTCAAAGCAATTTAAATATATAACTAATAATAGTGAATTAAACTATGATATGAGTGGACAAAATGAATATTTTATAAATAGAACAAATACAGCTTTATTAGAAAAGAATAAATATGTAACATCAAGTAATTTAATAAATATTGAAAAATATAATAAAGACGGAAGTAAAATTATTATAGATTATGACAATAAACAAGGAAAAGGATATATAGAAGTTCCACTATTATATTATCCTGGTTATGTTGCAAAAGAAGATGGTAAAAAATTAAATGTAGTATGTGGAAACAATAATGTTGTTAGAGTAGAATTATCACAAGTAAAAAATGGAAGAATTACAATAGATTATAAAGAAAAAGCAATATATGTTCTTTCAGATATAGTATCAATTTTAACAGCTTGTGGTTTGATATATTTTGTAGTAAGAAAGAAAAAACATGCATAATTTTTTCTTTTGTAGATCATTTATTGTCCAATTTTGTTCTTATGAAAATATAATTAACTGGAAATGTAACAATTGCATCAACAGTAACTATAATCTTTTGGGTAAAGTGTAAAAAATATAGAGATAAATAAAAAGGGGCTTTATAAAAAAGTCCCTTTTTATTTATATTATAGGAAAGTGCTGCGCATTTCCTATTAGATAAAGGCTTCGCCCAGATTGCACACAAATTTTTTAACAAAAATTTGGCGCATAGAACAAAGACGCGGACTTTGCAATAAATTTATATAGT
>CANQAH010000013.1 GCA_947588885.1 uncultured Clostridia bacterium | reverse complement strand
AACTTGTGACATGAAAGGCGGAATAGCTGCAATTTTAAAAGTAGTGTTAGACATTGATTGGAACAAATTAAATTATGGAATTAAATTGTTTTTTACATATGATGAAGAAATAGGCTTTGGAGGAGTAAAAGAAATTAACAATTTAAATATAAAAATTCCCGAAAATATGATTATAGGAGAGCCTACAAATAATGAAATAATGATGGGAAGTAAAGGCCTTTTAGAATTAAAAATAGAATTTAAAGGAAAATCTGCACACTCTAGTAATCCAGATGAAGGTATAAATGCAATAGAATATTGTATGAAGTTTATTTATGAACTAAAAGAATTCTACAATAATTTAAAATTGGAAACTGATGATAGATTTGAAATTCCATATACAACAATGAATATAGGAAAAATAGAAGGTGGCAAAAGCATAAATATTGTTCCTAATAGCTGCACAACATATATTGATTTTAGAGTTATAAATAATAATCATAAAATTGCAATTATTAATGAAATAAACAAATTAAAAGAAAAATACAATTTTAAATATAATATAATAAATAATATTGAACCTTTTATAAGTAAAGAAAAAAATTGCAAAACAACAAATTTTATAACAGAAGCAAGTTTTATACAGTCAAAAAATAGATATATACTTGGTGTGGGACCGGTCAATCCACATGAAGCAAATGAATATATTACAATAGAAAGTTTAAATAAATTAGTTGAACAATATAAGCAAATAATAAATAAGTTCTGTATTTAAATTCTATAAAAATAAGACAATTATCAAAATATGTAATATAATATGGTTATTAATTAAAAAAGGAGAGATAATTATGCCAAAATTCGTACAAATCATAGGACCACAAGCAGTTGGAAAAATGACCGTCGGTCAAGAACTTTCTAAAATAACAGGTTATAAACTTTTATATAATCACATGACAATAGAAATGGTTAGATTAATATTTGATTATGATAAAAACGCCTTTAGAAAAATGAATAGCATAATTAGATATGAAATTTTTAAAGAATTTGCCAAAAGTAATGAAAAAGGAATTATTTTTACAGGATGTTTTGATTTTGGCAATGATTTCAAAGAGGAAAAGGCAGAAACTGATAAATGGATGAACTTATTTGAAGAAAATTATACAGTTGAATTGGAAACAACATTAGAAGAAAGATTGCGTAGAAATAAGACAGAAAATAGGCTTAAATATAAAGAATCCAAAAGAGATTTTGAGTGGAGCGAAAAAGACATTTATAGATCTCTAGAAAAACATAGATTAAACTCAAAACCTGGAGAAGGAGAAAAAATATTTGATAATTTTTATAAAATCGATAATACAAACATTTCTCCAGAAGAAGTTGCTAAAATGATAAAAGAAAAATTTAATCTATAATGTGTGCCAAATTTGGCGAAGCCTTTGTATAATAGGAAATTCCTAGAACTTTCCTATTATACAAAAAATTACTTAGTACCATATAAAATTTACACGATTTTATGTGCCAAAACTTGACATAGATTTACCAGTTTAATATAATAACGTACAAATGAAAAAGGGTATTTTTATCTATATTGTATTTTTAGTAACTGTATGTATATCATTTATAAGCTATAAATCATGGCAAAATGAAAATATAAACAAAACATTTTATGCAGTAGATACAGTCTATCTGAGAGAAGAACCAACTGTATATAGTAAAATAATTGGAGTACTTTCATATGGCGATAAATTAAAATTGGAAACATATACTGATGAATGGTCTAATGTAAAGTATAATGACAAAATAGGTTATGTTCCTTCAGACTTTATTTCTAATAGAAAACTACCTGATAAAATGGAAGTACCAGTTGTATCAACTAGAAAACTAGATTCATCAAAACCGATGGTAGCATTAACATTTGATGATGGTCCAAAACCAGAGTCAACTCCTAGAATATTAGAAACACTAGAAAAATACAATTGTGTAGCAACTTTTTTTGATGTAGGTTCACGTATGAGCCAATATCCAGAAATTACACAAAGAGAAGAAGCAATTGGCTGTGAAGTTGGTTCACATACATATTCACACTCTCAACTATCTATAACAGGAAAGAATTACATTTTAAAAGAAATACAATTATCAGAAGATATATATCGAAAAACATTAGGACATAATTTTACATTAGTGAGAACTCCATACGGTGAAAAGAATAATACTATTATTTTAAATATAAATTATCCAATGATATATTGGGATATTGATACAAGAGACTGGGAAAATAAGAACAAGGATGCAATACTAGAAAAAATTAACCAAGCAGGAAACTTAAATGGAAAAATTATTCTAATGCATTCTTCATATCCAACAACAGCAGATGCAGTTGATGAGCTAATACCAAATTTACTAGAACAAGGGTATCAACTAGTTACTATATCTGAATTAGCCAAATATAAAAATGTTAAACTAGAAACTCATACTTTTTATAGCATATTTCAATAATATAGAATAATTTTCCGAAAGGATATTTTTTAAATGAATTATGAAATAATTATAGAAAAACCATATTTAAAATCAAAAAATAATAAAATATTTCTTAATTCCGACATTATGATTAATAATAAAAAAGAAACAGCATTTATTGCTGTAAACAAAGAATATAAAGATTTTTTTGTTACAGAAAATATAGATGCTTTTATAATTGCACTTTTACCATTTGCTTTCAAAAATAATTGCACAATAACAAGTGAAAGCAAAGTAAGCAAAAAACTTTTATATCAAATAACTCAGTATTTAAATCCTTGCTTAGAAACAAGTCATCTTCATTTAAATATGATAAATTTTAATACAGAAAATTTAGAGGATGAAGAAATAAAAAGCAAAAATAAAGTAGCTACAATTTATTCTGGAAAAAATGAAATCGATAGCTTATTTACCATATTTGAAAATCAAAACGAGGAATTGAATGAATTTAAAATAACTCATTTATTAAAAATTAAAAATTCATACCCAGAAAATTTAATTTTGCCAAAAGGTGAAATTGATAAAATATGTAATGAATTAAAAATATCAATGATTGATGTTGAAACAAATATTTTAGAAATATTGAAAGAAAATTACAACAGTGTAGGAGTGTACATCAATATATCAATAATATATGCTCTACATAAATTATTTAATACACTTTTAAACCCAGCATTACAACCATTTGCAAATTTTAAATATGGGGAAAATAGTTCTGAATATGAATTATTAATAGCAAATTCACTAAAATTGCCTAATTTAAATATCTGTGCCTATGGTGGAGCATATACACAAAATAGAAAAAATGAAATTTTAAAAGAAAATAAATTTGCCCAAAAATATATAAAGTAATTAATATTATCAAAAAGGGAATCAAAAAATGATACACATAGGAAAAACGTATATAAAAAGGGAAAAGAGTAAGTCATTTTTATGTTCAGATGTAATAATAAATGATAATAAAATTACATTATGGTTTTCAATAGATACAAAGTATGAAAATTATTTATGTGTAAATCGTGCAGATGCTTTTGTAATGGCATTATTAGTACCAGCAATGGTTTTCAATCATGATATAAAATGTGACGATCCAATTTCCGCAAAATTAAAATTTTTTCTATCAAATCAATACATACCAACTTTGTCAGAAAATATAAAGCAATACCACAATATAAAGATAGATTCTGATACAACAACTGAACCATACAAAAATTGTGGAGCAGTGGGAGTTGGATTTTCAGCAGGTTCTGATTCTATGTATAGTGTGTTAAATAACACAAAATTAACTTGTAAATATCCATTAACTCATTTAGCTGTTTTTAATTGTGTTAATTTTGAAAAATACGAGGAAAGATCAAGAAATATTTTTATAAATAATTGCAAAGCTTTACAGAAATTTGCAAATAGACAAAAACTAAAATTGGTTGCATTAGACACAAATTTTTACGAAGGATTACATTGGAGACTTACAACTGAAGTAGTTAATATGAGAACAATATCATGTGCTCTTGCATTACAAGGCCTATTTAGTACATACCTAGTTTCTACACCTTCCTTTACATTAGAAAACTTTCATATAGAAATGAAAACCTCTGTTCGATTTGATTTGCTTACAGTTAATTCAGCATCAACTGAAAGTCTAAGCATTTATCTTAGTGGAGCAGAAGCTGATAGAGTAAAAAAAGTAACTACAATAAGTGATTATAAACCATCATATAAGTGGTTGCATTCTTGTTTGGGCAAAACGACACCAGGAAGAAGAAATTGCTGTGAATGTAAAAAATGTAAAGATACTCAGATGATTTTATATGTAATAGGAAAACTTGAAAAATATAAACACGTTTACGATATTAAAAATTTTAAAAATAATTTGTCACGTATTATGGCAAATTATTTAATAAGAAATGATCCAGAAGCCACACAAGTTGCAAAATTAATTAATGAAAGTCATATAGAAATTCCAGCTGAATCATATAAAATTGCAGAACAACTAAAACATATAATTAAAAAACAAAAAGAACAATAGTGGATATGTGGCGAAGCATTTATATAATAGAAAATGCAAAGCACTTTTCTATTATAGAACTATAACATCAATAACAAAAGTAGTAAAATAAACTACAATAATATACTTAACTTGATATATGAAGGGAGAAAAATTATGTATAAATTAAACGAGAAAAAAATGTTTTTTGATCTTACAGATGGACAAGCAATCATTATAAATTTTGAAACAGGAATATATTATGGAACTACATCACTAGGATCTGTTATTTTGGAATATTTACTTAGTGGTGTTAGTGAGAAAAATATACTAGCAGAACTTCAAAAAAATAATGATATTCCAAAGAGCTTTGAAAAAAATTTTACAAAATTTATAAATGAATTGGTACAAAAAGAAATTTTAATTAGTACTGATGGGGAAGATAAAGAATGCAAAGAATTTCCTAAATCTGCTTTTTCTGATGGATATAAATTATAACTTGATGAATTTGCTGAAGTTCAAGATTTGCTTCTAGCTGATCCAGTTCTTGATGTTGACATTAAAGAAGGATGGCCAATTTTAAAAGATGATCAAAAATAAAGTTTCAATATTAATGTGCGTATATAATGGAGAATCATTTATTGATGATGCTATAAAGAGCGTACTGGAACAAACATATAAAAACTTTGAATTAATAATTTTAGATGATGGTTCAACTGACAATACAGCTAATATAATTAAAAATTATGATAATATTCACTATGTTTATCAAGAACATAGTGGAATTATTACGTCTAGAAACAATCTATTAAAATATGCAAATGGAGAATATATTTCTTGGTTAGATGCAGATGATTTATATGAGAAAACAAAATTATATAAGCAAGTCCAATTTTTAAATAATAATCCATCATGCGATATTATTTTCACAGATTATGAAAATTTTTTTGATACTTCAATAAACCAACCTACACTCAGGCAATTAGAGCTTTTAGGCTCTGACCCTAGATTAGTTTTTCCAACTGGATTATTTAGAAAAAAAGTTTTTGATCTATATGGTAATTTCGATAGTTCACACAATTATGGAGAAGATACTAGTTTTTTAATAAAGTTATTCAATAATAAAGTTAATCTTAATAACAAACTTAATGATAAATTATATTTTAGAAGAATTCACAACAATAATATTTCTTTATGTCATACAAAAGTCAATAGAAATGATTATTTTAAAAAAATGAGCAATATCCTTAGAGAATTAAATCAAGGAAGTAAAAAATAATGGAAAACAAGCAAAACATTATATTAATAAAAAAACCATATATTGAACAAAAAGGTAATAAAAGCTTTTTATACTCTAATATAACTATTAAGAATAAAAATTATAAAATGTTCTTTTCTGTAAATAAAGAATATGGAAATTATTTAGTTGATGACCGTTCTGACGCTTTTATTGTTGCTCTACTTACTTATGCTATGAAAGAAAATTTAGATATTATTTCAGAAGCACCTGTTAGTAGAAAACTACTTTATCAATTAAATCAATATTTAATAACTATGCTATCATCTAATATGAAAGACTTTCATCAAATAAAAGTAAAAGCTGTTCCAACAGATCGATTGCTTAAAAATAAAGGTGCAGTATGCACTGGATGGACAGGCGGAGTAGATAGTATGTATACTTTAATGACCAATCTAAATCGCCAGGAAAAAAATTTCAATTTGACACATTTAGCAATTTTCAATAACGGTGCATTAGAAAGTACTAATAATGAAGAACTATTAGAAAATTTAGTTGCAAAAGCCAAATCAGGAATAGCAAAAGAATGTGGCTTAGAAGTTATTCGGTATAAATACAAATATTCAAGAAATAATATCTGAACATTTTTTATCAGTTGCAACAATAAGACATATTTCATGCATTTTATCAATGCAAAAATTATTTAGTATATTTTTAAATTCATCAGGATACCCATTCAAAAGTTTTACTTTTGTTCAAGAAAATAACGCATATTATGAATTGGTAGTATTAAATTTGCTTCAAACAGAAAATACAATAATGTATTCAATCGGAGGAGATAAAGCAAGAATCGAAAAAATAGATTCATTTAAAAATTTTCCACTTGCTCAAAAATACTTAAGGTCATGTATTTATAGTGAAGAAAATTGCAATATATGTGGCAAATGTGTAAGAACAATGGTAGCTTTATATGCATTAGGTGAATTAGATAAATATTCTAAAGTATTTAATATAGATTACTTTTACAAAAACATAGATCGATATATTGGCTATACATTAGCGCACTCAAAAAATGAGCACTATAGAGAGTGTTTAAATATGATGAAAAAAAAGAACATGTTAATTTCTGAAGAAGCTTCTAGAATAGCTAAAGTATTAGACGCTGCTCAAAAAATATGTGATAAAAACAAAGATTTTATTAAAAGCAAAATTAGGAGAAATTAATGAAAAAGCTAGATTTAGAAAACAAACTACTAAATAATTTTATATCCGAAAAACAACAATTACTCATTTCTTTGTTATTAAATAATAATATTAGTAAAAATCAAATAACACCAATATTTAAAGATTTAGATATAGATAATTCACATCATTATTTCTTATTAATGCTATCTTATCTAGGTCTAAAAACTAATTGGCAAAATTTTCCTAAAGAAATAATTCCAAGATTAAAAGGTATACAAAAATATTATCTTACCTTATTAACTATGAAAAATCCATGGTTTATCAATCAAATTAAAATATTAAATGAAAATGATATACCTGTACTTTTGACTAAAGATATTGCTATAAAAGCATATTATGCAAAGGACATTACTAGAATTATAAGAAACTTTGACATAATTATACCAAAAGAAAAATATAATATGGCCATAGATTTATTAATTTCTCAAAAAGACAACATAAATATAAACAATCAAAAGAATCATTCAAGCATCTTTAATGAAAAATATGATGCTGAAATCAATATATATAACTATATTTTTAAAACAAATGTAGAAAATACAGATATATGGAAAAACTCTAAAACAATTGATTTTTTTGATATAAAGGTAAAAATTTTATCATCTTATGATATGTTAATTCATATTTTAGACATTCAATCAAGAAATATTTTTTTAAATGAAGGATTAGGTGCAAGAGGCAGATGGATTTACGATTGCATAACTATTATAAAAAAAATAGACAACTTCTCGATCAAATATTTAATAAATAGATCTAAAGAATTGCATTGTACTAATAGAATTAGATTAACATTAATAATATTAAATAAATATTTTCCAGAAATCATAAAAGAAGAAGATATTGATAAATATCTTCCATTAAATAATGAATATAAAAAATGGCTAAAATCAGCATTTAAATTTTTAAAGTATTATAAATATTATAATAGCACTCCAAAAGGTGTTACATTACCATTTCGATTAGCCAAAAAAGAATTTTTAAATTACAAATACTTAAAATATGAAATGAAATTAGAAGATCCACACATTAACTTTATCAAATTTATAAAAGAAACTAAGAACATAAATTCTTTTTCAGAACTTATAAAAAAATGTCGAATATAAAAGAACAATAGCGGACATTATTAATATTTTTACTACTTAAAACATTTTTTAGTCCGCGTCAATTGTTCGTCCGCCAAAATTTCTTTAGAAATTTTGTGTGGATTTGTGGCAAAGACTTTATTTGATAATGAACAGAGGAATTATATGAAACAGGATAATATAAAAAATTTTTTTGATAAAATATATATCAATATAAAAGAAAGTGATAATTATTCTTTTAAAATCAAATATAATAATTCTGTTTTGAAATTTGTATCTAAAGACGAGGAACTAATCAGAATATGGAGAAATTCTTTAAAAAAATGGCTTACATATAATGAGTGTAATGTAGATGCAACTTTCTATTACGATTATGGGAACATTTATAATATATTAAAAGAAGACTTTAATAATACATCTGTCAACATAAAAAATGAGTTCTGTAATATAGAATTTGTTAATACATGTTATATCATAGGAATCGACAAAATTAATAAAAATTATTATTTTATTTCACCTAAGTTATTATATTCAACTCATCCTTTGCTTATACTTTTTTCACGTTATTTAGATAAATATAATCTAAAAATAATTCATAGTGCAGCAGTTGGAATTAACGGAAAGGGAGTATTAATTTCTGCAAAAGGGAATAGTGGTAAATCGACATTAGCAATTTCTTGTTTATTAAAAAATATGGATTTCGTTTCAGATGATTATGTTGTCATGAATGAAAAAGAGCCATTTTATGCACAACCATTATTTTCAATGGTTAGACTGAGAAAAGAAATATATGAAAATTATAATATTCCTTTTCCTATGATACAATTAGACAAAAAACAAGCTAAATCGTTTGATATATCAGATTGTAAAATAGCAGAAAGGTTACAAATAAATTCAATTATATATCCTAGAATAACAGATAATAATAAACCATCAATTATAAATGGCGATAGAAATAAAATATTATTTGAACTAAGTTTTTCAACTAGTAAACAATTATCACCTATAGAGAAAAAAGCAAATATCACTAAGATTTTTGAACAATTTAAAAATTTACCAACATATGAATTTAATCTATCTAAAAATTTAGAGAAAAACGTTAAAATATTAGAAGATTTTTTAAAAAAATAGAAAAATTAACATATTCAAGCTTGTATAATATAGAAGGAATACAACAACGAATATATAGAAAGTAAGGTGAAACTATGTACGAAATAACAATAGGAAAACCATATACTACAATCGAAGATAATAATACAATATCTCTAAACTCAGATATTTTAATTAATAATAAAAAAGAAAAAATATTTTTTAAATTAGATAAAAAATACAAACCATATCTTGTGACAGAAAACATAGATGCATTCGTTATTGCAATTTTACCTTTTGCATTAGAAAAAGGATGTACTATAAAAAGTGATGGGAAGATTACAAAACGTTTGTTATACCAATTACGTCAATATTTTATTCCATGTTTACTTTCATGCAAAGAAAATACAAAGAATGTAAATTTTGAAATTAAAACTATTGAAGAAGAAATAGAAAGTAAAAATAAAGTTGCAACAATTTATCCAGGAAGAAATGAAATTGACAATTTATTTACTATTTACGAAAATCAAATGCAAAATGTAAATACTTTTAAGCTAACTCACTTAATAAAAATAAATAATGTTTATTTTGAGAATAAAATATTACAACCTAATGCAATTGATAAAATATGTAATAATTTAAATATAGAAATTATAAATTTAGAAACTAATCTTATAAAAGAATATAAAGAAAAACGCTGTAACGCATATATATATATATATACAGCCGCAGTCTATTCAATAAAAAAACTATTTAATACACTTTTAGTTGCATCAACATATCCAATATCAGAATTTTCCTTTTCAGATGATACCGCTTCTTATGAATTATTGATAGCGAACTCACTAAGCTTACCTAATCTAATGATACATTCAAGTGGTGGAGCATATAATAGAAACAGAAAAATAGAAATACTAAAAAATGATAGTAAATTTCAAAAATATATAAAGTAGGAAAGGAATTTATATGATACATATAGGAAAAACTTATTTAAAAAGAGAAAATAACAAATCATATTTATGTTCAGATGTAACAATAGAAACAAAAAAACTAACTCTATGGTTTTCAATAGATTCAAAATATGAAGATTATCTTTGTTTGCACCGTGCAGATGCATTTGTTATGGCATTATTAATACCAGCAACTACATATAACTACGACATCAAATGTGATGACCCAATTTCAGCAAGACTAAAATACTTTTTAATAAATCAGCTTATTCCAAACTTGGCTGAACATGCAGAATTTAATCATAATATCACTATAGAATCTGACATAACAACAGTTCCATACAAAAACAAAGGTGCAGTTGGAGTAGGATTTTCAGGAGGATCTGATTCTTTATATACAATAATGAATCATACAAAGAAAGATTGTGAATATCCATTAACACATATAGCTGTGTTTAATGGTGTTTCATTTGAAAAGTTTAAAGAAAATGCAAGTAAAATATATTTAGAAAATTGTAAAGCAGCTCAGAGATTTGCTGATGAACTAAATTTAAAATTAGTTACATTAGATACAAATTTTTATGAAACTCTTAATTGGAAATTTACAAACGAAATATCTACATATAGAAACATATCATGTGCATTAGCTCTACAAGGACTTTTTAATTCATATTTAATTTCATCATTCCATTCTAATTTAAAAAGTTTTCGTATTATTCGATATGGTTGTGCATTTTATGATTTGCTAACAATTAGTTCAACATCCACTGAAAGTTTAAATATATATCTTTCAGGTGGAAATGCAGATAAAGTAGAAAAGATTTCAGAGTTAAGTAATTGGGAACCTTCTTATAAATATCTACATTCATGCGTTTCACCCAAAGAACCTGGTAAAAAGAATTGTGGAATTTGTAAAAAGTGTAAAGATGCACAAATTATTTTATATGCATTAGGAAAGCTTGATAATTATAATACCGTTTTCGATATAAAAAAGTTCAAAGAAAATCTTCCAAAATTAATAGCTTATTATTTAGTTAGATCAGATCATCTTGCAAAATCAATAGTAAAATTATTAGAAAAAAATAATATTGAAATACCTAGCCAATCTTTAATAATTGCTAAACAAATGGAAAAAGTAATAGATCTAAAGAAAAAAAATGATACATTGTTTAATGATTTATACTAAATTTATAATATATAAGTGAAAATCTTCTGTACCGCTTCGATTAATACTAAATATGAGAAAAAATTTAAAAAGATATACAAATATGGGAAAGAGAAAATATGAGTCAAATAATTATTAAAAAACCATATATAGAAAAGAAAGACAATACTTCATATTTACATTCAAAATTTCTAATTAATCACGAAGAAAAAGATATATTTTTTTCTGTTGATTCAAGGTACGAAAAATACTTAGTTGATGATAGAGCAGATTCATTTATTGTTTCTATATTGACATATGCAATGAAAAATAATTTAGATATTGTCAGTGAAGCACCAATTAGTAAAGAATTATTATACAGTATAGTTAATTATTTTATACCAATGACATCATCTAATATGGAAAAATTTAATAAAATAAAAATAATTGCTAACCCTACTAATAAAAAAATAATTTCTGAAGGAGCAGTATGTACTGGTTTTACAGGAGGAGTAGATAGTATGTATACTTTAATGACTCATCTAAATCGTCATGAAAAAAATTTCAATCTGACACATCTATTGGTTTTTAATAATGGTGCTTTAGAAAAAAATGGTAATGAAAAAACATTAAAAGAATTAGTTGAACGTCTCAAATCAGGTATAGCAAAAGAATGTAATTTAGAAGTACTTGGAATTAATACAAATATTCAAGAAATAGTAGATGAACATTTTTTATCTGTAGTAACAATAAGGCATATAGCTTGTGTTTTATCAATGCAAAAATTATTTGGTATTTTTCTAAATTCAGCAACATATCCTTTTAGAAATTTTAGTTTCGACCAAGATAATATGGGCTATTATGAATTAATGGTTGTAAATTTATTAAGAACAGAATGTACTATAACTTATTCTACTGGAGGAGAAAAAGCAAGAATAGAAAAAATCAAATCTTTTGAAAATTTTCCATTAGCACATAAATATTTAAGACCATGCATTCATAACTCAAATAATTGTAATATATGCGGCAAATGTGTTAGAACAATGGTTGCTATTTATGCATTAGGTGAATTAGATAAATATTCTAAAGTTTTTGATGTAGACTATTTTTATAAAAATATAGATTGGTATATTGGATATACAATAGCACATTCAAAGAATGAACATTATAGAGAAAGTTTAATTATGATGTTAAAAAAAGGTATACCAATTTCTGATAAAGCGAAAAAAATAGGAAAAACTTTAATAGCTGCTCAGAAAATTGCTGATAAAAATAAAAAAATATTAAAAAATAAAATTTTACATTGAAATTTTTTTAAAGAAATATTAATTACTATTGCAATTTAAATTATTTTTTCTTATAATACAAAAAAGAATCAGAAAGAAGGACTATAAAAATGAAAAATAAGCTAAAAAAATTAAACTTAATATCTACAAAATCAATTATTTTAGCAATTATTTCATTTTTATTTTTAATTTTAATTTAAATAAGAACTATTTATTGGTTCTTATTTTTTTATGTAATAGGAAAGTGCTGCGCATTTCCTATTAGATAAAAACTACGCCAAATTTGGCGCATAGAACAAAGACGCGGACAATTTAGAATAATTTTCCCTTTTGCAGATTACATATTGTCCGCTTTTATTCTGGCTAAAAAAAATATAGAAAGGAGAATATTCGATGAAAGAATTCAACAAGAAAATAGTACTAGAAGATGGCGATGAATATTATGGATATGGATTTGGAGCAGACAAAGAATCAATTTGTGAAATAGTATTTAATACATCAATGGTAGGATATCAAGAAATAGTGTCAGACCCATCTTATACATATCAAATGGTTGTAATGACATATCCTTTAATTGGAAATTATGGAATAACAGATGACGATTACGAAACAAAACAACCGACTATTGGAGGTTTAATAGTTAGACAATATAATAACTATCCAAGTAATTTTAGATATACTAAAACATTATCTGAATATTTAGAAGAAAATAATATACCTGGAATTTACGGAATCGACACAAGAAAATTAACTAGAAGCATTAGAGAAAAGGGTAGTAGAAAAGTAATAATAACAGATATTAATACATCTAAAGAAAAAGCACTAAAAAAATTAAAAGAATATGAAATCCCAAAAGATGCAGTTTCAAAGGTAAGCTGTAAAAAAAGATGGTATTCAAGAACTGCAAACCCAAAATTTAATGTAATAGCAATAGACTGCGGAATCAAACTAAATATTGTTAGAAGTTTAAATAAAAAGGGATGTAATGTAACAGTAGTACCTTATAATACGACTTCAAAAGAAATTATAGATTTGAAACCAGATGGAATATTTATTTCAAATGGTCCAGGAAATCCAGAAGATGTTAAAGAAGTAATTAAATTAATAAAAGAATTAAAAGGTAAATATCCAATTTTCGGTATATGCTTAGGACATCAAATGATAAGCTTAGCATACGGTGGAAAAACATATAAATTAAAATTTGGACATAGAGGAGGAAATCATCCAGTTAAAAATCTTCAAACAGACAAAATTGAAATAACCAGCCAAAATCATAGCTATGCAGTAGACGAAGAATCTCTAAAAAAGACAGATTTAGTTGTAACACATAAAAACATACTAGATAACACAGTTGAAGGAGTTGAATGTAAAAAAGACAAAATCTTTAGTGTTCAATATCATCCAGAAAGTTCACCAGGACCACAAGACAGTAATTATTTATTTGATAAATTTATCGGAATCATGGAAAAAACAAAAAAGTAAAAATTGTAATATAAACTCGAAATTAATTTTAATAACATATAAAAAGCAAAATAGAGTTTAAAAAAGAAGCGAGTATTACTAGGCAAAATTTAGTTTTAGTACCGGAGTGTACATGAGAACAGAATAATACTTAAATAAATTTTAATAATGAAAAAAACTAAGATTTATCAAAAGCGAGTATTACTAATCAAATTTTAATTTTAAATACTAGAATATACACAAATACATAAAAACTCAAAATTAATTTTAATACATAAACAAAAATAGAGTTTAAAAAAGAAGCAAGTATTACTAGGCAAAATTTAATTTTAGTACCGGAATGTACAAAAGTACATGAGGATCTAAAATTAAATTTTAACGACGTAAGACGCCGCTTATTTTTTAAACGAGAGGAGTAAGTATGAAAAGGAAAGATCTAAAAACAATCTTGGTAATCGGTTCCGGCCCCATAGTAATAGGTCAAGCAGCCGAGTTTGACTATGCCGGAACGCAAGCATGTTTAGCACTAAAAGAAGAAGGATATAAAGTTATATTAGCAAATTCAAATCCTGCAACAATAATGACAGATACTTCCATAGCAGATAAAGTATATATGGAACCTTTAAATCTAGAATATTTAGCAAAAATAATTAGATATGAAAGACCTGATGCTATACTTCCAGGAATAGGAGGCCAAACAGGTTTAAATTTAGCAATGCAACTTTATAAAAAAGGAGTATTACAGGAATGCCAAGTTGAACTATTAGGAACAAGTAGTGAAAGTATAGAAAAGGCTGAAGATAGAGAAAAATTTAAAGAACTTTGTCAAGAATTAGGAGAACCTGTATTAGAATCAATTATTGCAACAACAGTTGAAGAAGGTATAGAAGCGGCAAATAAAATAGGTTATCCAGTAGTTTTAAGGCCAGCATTTACATTAGGAGGAACAGGAGGAGGATTTGCAGACAACGAAAAAGAATTAGTAGATATAATTAAAAATGCACTAAAACTTTCTCCTGTAAATCAAGTATTAGTAGAAAAAAGTATAAAAGGATATAAAGAAATTGAATATGAAGTAATTAGAGATAAAAATGATACAGCAATAACAGTTTGTAACATGGAAAATATGGATCCAGTTGGAATACATACAGGAGATTCAATAGTTGTAGCACCAAGTCAAACATTAACAAACAAAGAATATCAATTATTAAGAGATAGTGCACTTAAAATAATCAGAGCATTAAAAATTGAAGGAGGATGTAATGTTCAATTTGCATTAGACCCACACTCTTTTAAATATTATCTAATTGAAGTAAATCCTAGAGTTTCACGTTCTTCAGCATTAGCTTCAAAAGCAAGTGGTTATCCAATAGCAAGAGTATCAGCCAAAATTGCAGTTGGAATGAGATTAGATGAAATAATGCTTGCAAATACGCCAGCAAGTTTTGAACCAGCACTTGATTATATAGTTACTAAAATCGCAAGATTTCCATTTGATAAATTTACACTTGCATCAAATAAATTAAGCACCCAGATGAAAGCAACTGGAGAAGTAATGAGTGTTGGAAGAACATTTGAAGAAAGTTTACTTAAAGCAGTAAGATCACTTGAAATTGGTGTTTGCCATATACATATGAAAAAATTTGATACATATGAAACAGATGAATTAATGAATTATATTGTAGATGGAACTGATGACAGAATATATGCAATTGCAGAATTGATAAGGAGAAATGTAGATATAGGACTTATACATAATCTTACGAAAATCGATTTATTCTTTCTTGAAAAGATAAGACATATAATTAAACTAGAAGAAACTTTAAAAGAAAATAAAGGGGATTTAAACACGCTTAAGAGGGTCAAAAAAATTGGTTTTAGTGATAAATATATATCTCAAGTTTGGAAAAAGTCTGAAGAAGAAATTTTTGAAATCAGAAAAAAGAATAAAATATTCCCTGTATATAAAATGATAGATACTTGTAGTAGTGAGTTTGAAAGCTATGTGCCATATTTTTATTCAACATATGAAGACGAAAATGAATCAATTGTAAGTAATAACAAAAAAATAATAGTATTAGGCGCAGGACCAATAAGAATTGGGCAAGGAGTTGAATTTGATTATTCAACAGTTCATGCTATTAAAACCATAAAAGAAGCGGGATATGAAGCAATTATTATTAATAATAATCCTGAAACAGTTTCTACTGATTATACGACAAGTGATAAGCTTTATTTTGAACCATTAACAGTTGAAGATGTAATGAATATAATTGAACTTGAGAAACCAGTTGGAGTTGTTGCAGCACTAGGTGGTCAAACAGCAATAAACTTAGCAGGACCACTTTCAAAATTAGGTGTTAAAATAATAGGAACAGATGTTGAAGCGATAGAAAAAGCAGAAAATAGAGATGCATTTGAAAAGGTAATGAAAAAATTAAAATTATTACAGCCAAGGGGAGAAGCAGTTACAAATATAAAAGATGGAATAAATGTTGCAGAAGATATAGGATATCCTGTTCTAGTAAGACCAAGCTATGTTTTAGGCGGAAGAGCAATGCAAATTGTTTCAAATAAAAAAGCTTTAGAAAAATATTTAAAAACAGCAGTTGAAATAAATACAAAACAACCAGTTTTAGTTGACAAATACATAATTGGAAAAGAATTAGAAGTAGATGCAGTATGTGACGGAACAGACGTTTTTGTTCCAGGTATTATGGAACACGTTGAAAAAACTGGTATACATTCAGGAGATAGTATAAGCATTTATCCAACATTTAGTGTAAGTGAAAAAGCTAAACAAGAAATTTTAGATTATACTGTAAAATTAGGATTAGGAATTGGAATCATTGGTTTATACAATATTCAATTTATTGTAGATAAAGAAGAAAATGTATATGTTATTGAAGTAAATCCTCGTTCATCAAGAACAGTTCCATTTATTTCAAAATCAACTGGTTATTCATTAGCAGATATTGGAACACTTGTAATGCTTGGAAAATCTCTAAAAGAGCAGGGAATAAATGAAGTATATCCAAAAGAAAAAGATAAATGGTATGTAAAAGCTCCAGCATTTTCTTTTTCAAAACTAGATGGTATGGATGTTTATTTATCACCTGAAATGAAGTCAACTGGTGAAGCAATTGGATATGATAAAAAACTAACTAGAGCATTATATAAAGCACTTCAATCATCAGGTATGCATTTATCAAATTATGGAACAATATTCGTTACAATAGCAGATGTAGATAAAGATGAAGCTTTACCACTAATAAGAAGATTTTACAATTTAGGATTTAATATTGAAGCAACAGAAGGAACAGCTAAATTCTTAAAAGAACATGGAATAAGAACAAGAATTAAGAAGAAAATTAGTGAAGGCAGTGAGGAAATTTTAGAATCAATTAGAAAAGGATATGTAAGTTATGTTATAAATACAAGCGATATAAATTCAACTGCTCCTGAAATTGATGGTATTGCAATAAGAAGATGTGCTGTAGATAATAATATTCCAATATTTACAGCATTAGATACAGTAAGAGTTTTACTAGATGTTCTCGAAGAAATTACATTAGGAATTTCAACAATAGATGCATAAAAAGTTGCCATAATACGGTATTGATTTTTTTACAGTTATGCTATATAATGCAACTATTATTTTATGTGAGAGGTGATCAATTTGTTTAAGAGAAATTTATTAAAATTTACAATAATTTCTATATTTTTTCTTTTAATCTGCATAATGCCAAAAGTTGCATTAGCAGTAGAATCAAGGACAACTACACTTGATTTAACTACAGAAAATACCACTGATAAACTTTCTGATGAAGGTTGGGCATGGAATAATGAAACAAAAACTTTAACTTTAAATAATGCAAATTTTGATGTTAAAGATTCACCAGAAGGAACACCAACACCATGTATCAAATTTCCAACTAATAAAAACGTAACTGTCATATTTGAAGAAAACAATACATTAACATCACAAAAAGGTTCAGTATTTTATGGAGTAGATGATCCTGCAACTGCTGTAGATGGTACAGAAACAGGAGCTATTACATTTAAAAGTTCTAATAATGGTACTTTAAATTTAAAAATAACCGAAACATCTAGCAGAGGATTTTATGGAAATTTAGGATGTGTAATGAAAGATGTGCATGATTTAAATATTTTATCAGGTACAATTAACTGTATAGGAGGAATAATGTCTGATGGAACAGTTACTATAAGTGGTGGAAAACTTGATATTAATACAGAAAATATGACTGATGGTATGTCATCTACAGTGGAAGGTATTTATGCAATAAAACAAGTTAAGATAACTGGAGGAAATGTAAATATTAAATCATCTAACACATCAATAAAGGTTCCAGGAATGCAAGGTCAATTACCTGATGAAGGAGATGGTATAATAATTAATGGAGGAAATATTTCACTTAGTACACAATCAAAATATACAATTTATACAGGAAATTTTCGTCAAAAAGATATAAAGATTAATGGTGGAAACATCACTTTAAAATCAGAAGTTGGTGTATATACAAATAACGGTGACATATACATAAATAACATAGATAGTCTAGATGATACAAATGTAACAGGTAATGCATTTCAAGTAAATGAAGGAAATAAAGAAAATGAAATAAAAGTTGCAACTGCTGACTATAGTAATGTAGATAAAGCCATTGAAAAAGCAAAGAAGTTAAATAAAAGCGATTACGTAGATTTCAGTGCTGTTGAAGCAGCAATTAATGCAGTTATCAGAGATAAAACCGTTCTAGAACAAGATGAAGTAGATGCTATGGCAAAAGCTATAGAAGATGCAATTAATTCACTTGAACTAGTTAAAAATAATGATGACAATGCTACCAATATTAAAGATAATACTCCTAAAACAGGTTCAGTAGATAAAATAAATTATCTATACGTATTAGCATTTTTATCTTTAGCAGGAACAGTTGCATTAAAAAAATTTTAAAAAATATATCAATAATATAAAGTAATATTTTATAAAAATGGAATAGTAATTAAGCTATTTCATTTTTTATATAATAGGAAAGAATCTTGAAGAATATCAATCATTACTGTATAATACATTTATTAAGGAGATATATAATGTTAGAATTAGATGAAAGCATAAAGCTTTTAGAAGACTTAAAAGATAAAATTAAAAAACTTGGTGATTCAATAAGAGTAACCGAATTAATAAATCAGTTAGAACAATTAGAAGCTGAAACTGTAAAAGAAGGATTTTGGAATGACTCTGAGAATTCAGCAAAAGTATTAAATACAATTAAATCAATTAAAAATAAAACTATTCCTTTTGTGAATTTGCAAAAATCAATTTCAGAAACAATAGAATTAGCTGAACTTGCTAAAGCTGAAAATGATGAAGAAATTGGTATTGAAGTTCAAAAGGAAAGTAAAAAGTTAGAAAAAGAAGCGGAAAAATTTGAATTACAAACTTTACTTTCTGGGAAATATGACCAGAATAATGCAATCTTAACAATTCATCCAGGAGCAGGAGGAACAGAATCACAAGACTGGGCAGAAATGCTTTATAGGATGTATACAAGATGGGCAAATAAAAATAGTTATCAAATAAATGAAGTAGATTTTCTTGAAGGTGATGAAGCAGGGATTAAAAGTGTAACTTTTGAAGTAATAGGAGAGAATGCCTATGGATATTTAAAAGGAGAAATGGGAATACATAGATTAGTTAGAATTTCACCATTTGACAGTAATAGTAGAAGACACACATCATTTGCTTCTGTAGAAGTTTTACCTGAAATAACAGATGATATAGAATTAGACATAAATCCAGATGATTTAAGAGTTGATACATATAGAGCTTCTGGTGCAGGAGGGCAACATGTAAATAAAACTTCTTCAGCAGTAAGAATAACTCACATTCCTACAAATATAGTTGCTCAATGTCAATCTGAGCGTTCACAAATTCAAAATAGAGAAACAGCAATGAAAATGCTTAAATCAAAACTTCTTGATCTAAAAGAAAAAGAACAAAAAGAAAAAATTGAAGATTTAAAAGGTGTTCAAAGAGAAATAGCATGGGGGAGTCAAATACGTTCATATGTATTTTGTCCATATACAATGGTAAAAGATCACAGAACAAATTATGAAGTTGGTAATGTCCAAGGTGTTATGGATGGAAATATAGATGATTTTATTGAAAGCTATTTGAAATCAAATGTAACCTCAAAAGAATAAGAATCAGAAGCGGATAATACATAATGTGCAAAAAATATCTGAATTGTCCGCGTATTTGTTCTATGCGCCAAATTTTTGTTAAAAAATTTGTGTACAAATCTGGCGAAGCCTTTATATTATAGGAACTTTCCTATAATATAAAGGCCTATAAAATTAATTTTTTATAGACCTTTTATTTGTAAAAACATCCTTGTGTTAAATTTCTTTCTTTTAGAATTTTATCCAAACCATTCAAAACCCATTTTTTGTGCAAATTCCATTCTGGTGCAACAAGCAACTCTTTCGGAGCATCTCCTGAAATTCTGTGAACTATAATATTTGGATTAATATGTGTAATAACATAAACTAATTTTTCTAAATAATCTTCTAAAGTAATTGGTTCATATAATCCGTTATTATATAATTCACATAGCTTAGTTCCTTTTATAATGTATGTAGAATGGATTTTTATTCCTTGAATGTCTAATATGTTTATAAAAGAAATAGTTGCCTTTAAATCGTCAAATTTTTCGTTTGGTAGACCAATCATTATATGACATACAATATCAATATTATATTTTCTTAAAATTTTAACAGCTTCAATAAATTTAGAGGATAAATAACCACGATTGATTAATTTGGCAGTTTCATCATTTGAAGTTTGCAAACCAAGTTCAACACAAACATAATATTTTGAAGAATAAGAGGAGATAAGCTCAGCAATCTCATCTGTAATACAATCTGGTCTAGTAGCAATTTGAATACCAACAATTCTATCATCAATAAAAGCAGAATCATATTTCTTTTTTAAGACATCTAAATCTGCATATGTATTAGTAAAATTTTGAAAATAAACTATGAATTTATTTGCTCTTTCTGATTTATAACTATTCAAAGCATTTTCAACTTGTTTATCAATAGGCAATCTTGTTAAATGTTCTCCAGAACCTTTTTCACCACAAAAAATACATCCGCCTGTCCCACAAGTTCCATCTCTATTAGGACAAGTAAAACCACCATCAACACAAATTTTTAAAGTTCTTTCTCCAAATTTATTTTTTAAATATTCATTTAAATGATTATATCTTAAATATCTTTCTTCCATAAATATTAGTATATCAAAAAAATAGTAAAATTAAAATTTGACATTTTTACAATAGTATTTGAAAATGATATAATTAAATTGCAATTTTATTGTAAAGCTATTTCTTTTTTGGAAAAATTTTAATATTAAATGAACATTATCATTAGAAAAGTTAGAATTATCACTAATTTCAAAAAATATTGATAGTGAAGAAAGGTAATAAATTAAATGTTGTATATCTGTTTAGATGATATAAATTTTAACAATACAATAAATGAATTAAACAAAGAAGAAATATTACAAATAGTCAATTTAACTAAAGAATTTAAAATCGAAGATAAAACATCAAATATTGTATTAGTTTTGGAAAATGTCGAAATTTTAAATTCGCAAAAAAATTTAAAAAAAATAGTTAAAAATATTTCTAAAATAAAAAAGCAATGTTTAAGAAGAAAAATAAAAATAGGGACGCAAATAAATAATCAAGAAATCTGTTTAATAGTAAAGAAAAATATTGATGAAATAAATATAAAAACAATTAACGAGTTAAATATATTTATTAATCTATTTCAGTATAAATCCAAAAAAGAAAAAATTGAATTTTTATATGATAAAGCATGTGAATATCTTGATAGTATGAATGAAAAACTTAATTATTGTGATTTTAAAGATGATGTATGCATATCAAAAAGAAAAGTTAAAAAACCATATCATAAAATAATAAAAATGGGATGTTGTTACCATGTCAATATATTTTCATTAAAAAAACATAAACTTTGTGAATATTTAGAAGATAAAAAATGTAGTGTTCAATGTATTTCATGCAAATTTTTTACTTGTGCAGATGTTAATATAAAATTTAAAATAAACGATATACTTTATTTAAAATATTATTTCAATCCAATTCAAAAGTTAATTATTAAAGGATGCGTTCTTACACCAAAAGAAAAAATAATTTCTTTACTAACATTATTTAGCATATAAAACAACTGAGATTGACGAATTCTTGAAAAACTGATATAATTAGAATGTAATTTAAAAAAAGGAGGCAATAATCATGGCAAAATATTGTGATAATTGTACATACTGGTCACCAGACGGAGACGGATGGGGAAAATGTAAAAAACAAGGATATGCAACTAAAAAAGGTTCAGATTCTTGTGGTGAATGGAGATAGTAAATATATTAAAGCTGGTTTTATACCAGCTTTTTCATATTATATGAAATTGCTCCGCATTTCCTATTTTTTAATGTATTTTTTGATTGTTCATTTATATTGAAATATTAAAAATAAAGTGATAATATATTCACGAAATATATTGCATCACATATAATATATTAAATTACATTGGCAAAATTTAGACTTAAATTTGCTTTTATATTATTCTAAAGAAGGTGCCAAGCTATGGGCATAATAGTACAAAAATTTGGAGGAAGTTCTGTCGCAACTACAGAAAAATTAGAAAAAGTTTGCAATCATATCACAAAAGAATTTGAGAAAGGAAATGATGTAGCAGTTATAGTTTCAGCTCAAGGTAAAACAACAGATAGACTAATAACTGAGGAAAAAGAAATAACAAATAGCCCATGCAAAAGAGAACATGATGTTCTTGTTTCAGTTGGAGAACAAATTACAATTTCAAAATTAGCCATGATGCTAAATGATAAAGGCTATAAAGCAATATCTTTAACAGGATGGCAATTACCAATAATTACAGATGATAATTTTGGGAACGCAAAAATTAAATCAATTAAAAGTGAAACAATTCTCGATTTATTTGAAAAAGGCTATATTGTTGTTATAGCTGGTTTTCAAGGAATAAACGAAAATGGAGAAATAACAACACTTGGAAGAGGAGGATCAGACACAACAGCAGTTGCTATAGCAGCAAGTTTAAAAGCAGATAAATGTGACATATACACTGATGTTGATGGAATATTTACAACAGATCCATCTAAAGTAGAAAATGCAAAAAAAATTGATTTAATATCTTATGATGAAATGCTTGAACTATCTAGCTTAGGAGCAAAAGTTCTTCATAATAGATGTGTAGAAATAGGAAAGAAATTTGATATTCCAATAGTTGTCAAAGAAACTGGAAAAGAAAATTCAACAGGAACTATAGTAGAAAATAGTAAATATCTTGAAAATATGGAAATTAGTGGGATTGCTAAAGATGACAATATTTCAAGAGTAACAGTAATGGGACTAGAAAATAAAATCGGAAAAACATACAAAGTATTTAAATTACTAGCAGAACATAAAATAAACATAGATACAATTGTTCAATCATTTGGAGAAAGTATTAATAAAAATTTATCATTCACAATAAAAACATCTGACTTAGCAGAAACATTAAAAGTTCTTGAAGAAAATAAAGAATATTTAACTGCGAGAGAAATCATTCATTTTGATAATTTATCAAAAGTTTCAATTGTTGGAATAGGAATGACTAATAGAACAGGAATTGCAGCAAAGATGTTCGAGGCATTATATGAAGAAAATATTAATATGCATTTAATCAGCACATCTGAAATAAAAATTACTGTATTAGTTAATCAGGATGAATCAGATAGAGCTGTAAAAGCAATTCATAATAAATTTTTTTAATTTAAAGCAAAACCTCTTTATAGCGTGTTCAAAAAAAAGAACACGCTATATTATTGCCTAAATTCCAAATGTTCTAAAAGATCAAATCATGAATATAATATCTTAGGACACTAAAAGGAAGAGAAAAGAGGTATTAAGCTATGCAAGTTGAAGAAGCTCAGGCAAATATTATGCAAAATGTAATTTTAGAAAATAGAAAAAAACTCACACTTACAGGAATTAAAGATGTTTTGAGTTTTGATGATGAAATTGTAATTGTTGAGTCAGAATTAGGTCTTTTAAATATAAAAGGTGCAGACTTAAAAGTAAATAAAATTTCTGTTGAATCAGGCGATGTTATTATTGATGGAACAGTTAGAGCAATTGAATATTCAGACAAAAATATGACACAAAAACAAGGATTGATGAGTAAAATTTTTAAATGATAAATAAAGAATTTAGTATTTTTTTAGCCTTTATATTAATCGGCCTAATTATCAGTTTTCTCTTTGATTTTTTTAGAATATTAAGGCGTGTATATAAAACCCCTGATTCGATTACAATTATAGAAGATATTGCATTTTGGATAATTTCTGGTATAATATTATTATCCGGTATTTTCATACTAAATGAAGGAAAAATTAGAGCATTTTTATTTATTGGACTTTTCACAGGTATATTACTATACATAATAACAATAAGTAAGTACTTTGTGAAAATAGGAACAATATCACTTAATACATTAAATAAAATTATTTTCATTCCAATTTTTAATTTCATAAATATTATTCTTAATACATTTTCTAAAATTGTGAATTTACTAAAGAAATTAGTTCTTTCGACAAATTTCAACTTAAAAAAATAAAAAATTAAAAGGATTTTTCAGATTTATGTAGAATAATATTAATGTATATATTTCTGTGTATTTAAAACAAAAGTATCGGAGTTTTACTTATGAAAAAATTATTTAATATAAAAAATTTATACATTAAAATTTTAGCTATAGTTTTCTTTGTCTATGCAATTACGATCTTTATTAATCAACAAACAAAAATCAATGCTTATAAAGAAACGCAAGCATATTATCAAGAAAAAACTGACGAAGCTGTTGAATATCAGGATTCTTTAAAATCTCTTAAGGAAAACATTGATTCACCAGAATATATAGAGGAATTAGCTCGTGAAAAACTAGATATGTATTTACCAAATGAAAGAGTTTATATTGATGTCGGTACAAAATAAAGTAACTATACTAAATTGGATATAGTTACTTTTTTATATAATAGGAATATTCTCCGAAATTCCTATTATATAAATGCTTCGCCAAATTTGTTCAATTTATTTCTTAAAAAAATTCCCAAAATAAAAATTAAATAAAAAAATAGGGGGCATATATGAATTATAGTGATTTATCAATTTCAGAATTACGCGAATTAGCAAAAGAAAAAGAGATTAAAAATATATCAAAATTAAAAAAACAAGAATTAATTGATGCTTTAGAACAATTAAATGAGCCAGCTGAAGATAAGAAAGAAGAAGGTTATAGGCCTACAAATGAAGGAGATCAAATTGCAGAAGGTATATTAGAAGTAATGCCTGATGGATATGGATTTTTAAGAGGAGATAATTATTTATCAACACCAAAAGATGTATACATTTCACCTGTTCAAATTAGGCGCTTTAGATTAGATACTGGAGATAAAATTAAAGGAATAATGAGAAATCCAAAAGAAGGAGAAAAATTTCCTGCTCTTATCTATGTTGGAGAAGTAAATGGTGAACATCCTGAAAATGCAATGAGAAGAACTTCATTCGATGATTTAATTCCAATTTATCCAAACAAAAGATTAAAATTAGAAACAACACCATCAGAATATACTATGAGAATAATGGACTTGCTTTCTCCAATTGGAAAAGGACAAAGAGGAATGATAGTTGCCCCACCTAAAGCCGGGAAAACTACAATTTTAAAGAAAATAGCTAACAGTATCACTTCAAATAATCCTGAGGTCGAATTAATAGTTTTACTTATTGATGAAAGACCTGAGGAAGTTACAGACATGAAACGATCTATTCAAGGAGATGTTGTTTATTCAACATTTGATGAATTACCTGAGCACCATATTAAAGTCGCAGAAATGGTTTTAGAAAGAGCAAAAAGACTTACTGAGCAGAAAAAAGATGTTGTTATTTTGTTAGATAGTATTACAAGATTAGCAAGAGCATATAATCTAACAATACCTTCATCAGGTAGGACTTTATCAGGAGGCTTTGATCCTGCAGCATTGCATAAACCAAAACGTTTTTTCGGTGCAGCAAGAAATACTGAAAACGCAGGAAGTCTAACTATCTTGGCTACAGCACTTGTAGAAACAGGAAGTAGAATGGATGAAGTAATATTTGAAGAATTTAAGGGAACTGGTAACATGGAAGTACATCTAGACAGAAATCTTTCAGAAAAAAGGATATTCCCAGCAATTGATATTAATAAATCAGGGACAAGAAGAGATGACTTATTGCTTACTCAAGAAGAATTGGTAACATCAATAGCATTAAGAAAAGCTCTTTCAAAAATGAATAATTTAGAAATGGCAGAAAAAATTATAGCACTTACCACAAATACAAAAAACAATAACGAATTTATACAAAAAATAAATACAATATTAAAATAGTTTTATCTATTAAATTTTATATAAAATTTTTTAATCGTTAATTAGAATCTACTTTAAAATTGATTTTGATTAACGATTTTTTATATAATAGGAAATTGCTCCGCATTTCCTATTATATAAAGGCTTCGCCAAATTTGCACACAAATTTTTTAACAAAAATTTGGCGCATAGAACAAAGACGCGGACAATTTAAAATAATTTTTCCTTTTGCAGATTACGTATTGTCCGCTTTTGTTCTATAACATATGTTTTACTGATTATGTAAAGTATGATATAATATTAATGGAATAACTTAATTACATACAATAATAGGAGGTATATCATGGAAGCTGTATTAGATAATATTAATCCATCTATCTCTCTTCAAAATAAAAAACAAGAAGAAATCAATTCATTAATTAAAGAAGATTTAAAAAATCTTGATATTGAGCTTTTAAAGCAAATACTTCTTGAAAATAATATTGATTATGATAACAAACTTACAAGTTACAAAGATTTGAAAAAACAATTAAGTTCAACTTTGCCTAGAGAAGAATTCAAGAAAATAGAAGAGCAGGAAAAAGCAGCACAAAAAGAAATTATAGAATTTATGAATGAAATACAAGCAGGTGGACCAAAAACACTTTTAACATCTCTTAATAATATTTCTAATAAATTTGTAATTCCAGCAGCTAAAACGGTAGCAACACTCGGAATTTCCAGAATATTATTTGATGCAATGTTGTTTCTTCCATGTCCAGTCAGAACAATTGCAGGAGCAACAACAGTATTAGGTACAACACTCGTATCCAAAATTGCATATGCTAAACATAAAAGAGAAGAAAAATCAAAACAATATGATAAACTTCTTGATGAATTAGCAGAAGTTAAAGATGAAAATGGAAAAGTAATAGAAGAGCATTTTTTCCCTGAACAAACAAAAATAATAGAAGATTTCTTTCATGAAAAAGGAAAAGATATTAAAATTATTCCTTATTCTAACATGATGAATGAAATTCATAAATTAAAAAATAAAGATAAACTTAAATTAATAGAAGAGCTAAATGAATCATTACATAATAAAATTGATATTAATAAAGAACTTTCTAGAGGCAGAATCAAAAAAAGATTAAAATCCGTAGTTTCAGGAATTGAAAAAACAGCTTTATGTGTTGGAGTTGGAATGATTCTTTCCAATCTAGATAAAGAAATATTTAATTTAGCATTAATAAATCTTCCTGAAGAAACAAAATCAAGTATGTTTAAAGCAAGAGTAACAAATCAATCTGTGCCAAAAGGATTAATTGCAGGAGCTGGTATAATGGGCGTAAGAAGCTTAATTTTATCAGGAATAAATAATTTTTCAAATAGAAATAAAATACAGCAAAAAGATGAAAAAGATGAAAATAAAAAACTAAATACAAATCAAAAAATTGCATTTGAAATTCTAAAAAATAGAGAAATATATAGACATCCTGAAAAAGAGAAAGAAATAAGAGAAATTTCAACATTAGGAGATTACAAAAAATATGTAGAATCATTACCAATTGCAGATCAAAAGGAACAAATTAATTTAAGTGAAAAAATAAAAGATATGCTAGATAAAAAAGATGCTAAAGAAGTAGCAGGATCACTAGGAAAAGTATTAGGAAATTCAATCTCTCTTGCTGGTAAAAGTATGCTATTATATCAATTATTACTACATTTACAACTTATAGTATCTCCACAAAATCAAAATGAAAATTCTCAAGAAAATAACCCACAACCTCAAGAAGAGACAGTGCCAGAAATGGCAACAGAACATTCTCCAGAAACTTCATTAAGTCATGAAACATCAAAAGTTACTAGCCAATCGCCTGTAACAGCTCCTATAGGGAATGGAGAAGATGTAGTAAAAATTCCTAATAAAAGTCCAATTATAGCAGCAAATAAAGAACCATCAGAAGGTATTTCCAGAGAAGATATAAGTAATGAAAATACATTAATGAATGAACCTTTATCAGAAATTTTAAAAGAAAAACCATATGATAGCGCATTAAATATTCCTACATTTGCAGTATCACATCATGAGGATACACCAAAGATTCCTACAATTGAAATCCCAGAAAATGCTATTACTCCGAATGTTTCAAAAGTTGAATTTTCAGAAAGCACAGTTATACCCAATGAAGCAGTAATAGCAGAGTCTTCAAAAAATGTTATTGAAAATAATTCTATGGTAGATGGAGTAAAAAAGGCTACGATGGTAGCAGGTACATCAGCAGTAGTGTATTTTGCAGTAAAAGGTATATGTGCTGGAATATCATTACTTTTCCCACCATCAGCTCCAGTATTAGTACCAGCAGCAGTACTTGGATAAAATGCAGTTTTTATCAATAAATAAGGACTTCATTTTTGTATGATAGGAAATTTAGTTGTAACTATAGACTTTTACATATAAAATCTGATATATTAATCATAATAAAAGAAAATCTTATAAAAATATCAAAAATAATTAAATAGCCTTGGAGGAAAATATGGTTAATGAAAGTAATTATAAAAGAATGGCAACTGAAGTTCTAGAAATATTAAATATTTACCCTGAACGTATAAGAAATAAAATACCATCAAAACTTATTAATGAACTTCAAAAGCACAGAATTCCAGATCTACAAGTAAATATAGACAAAAATAAAAAACTTTATGAGCAAGATGTATGTGAAGAAACTTTAGTAATGACATACATGATATTTAGAAGTTATATTGCAACTCCAGAAGAAAAAGAAGCCTTTGATAGAATATTAAACCAGTTTGATGAAGAAACCAGAAAAAAATATGATCCTAACAATTTATTTAAATCTCCAAATAGTACTGAAAGATAATAAAACAAAAGCAGACAATATATAAAATTATATATTATCTGCTTTAATTATTATATAAAGGCTTCGCCAAATTTGTTGACAAGATATGAAAAAAATAGTAAATTAAGATTGCAAGTAGGTAGTTTTATTTTAAGAAGGTAACATGTTCTTTAATTAAAGGAGGTTACTTATTATGCTTAAAAACAATGATGTTGTCGTCGATTACAAAATGTCTTTAAAAACAAATGAAAAAATGGAAATTGCTCTACGGATACCGAACAGTTTTGGCTATGTAAAAGAAGTAAAAGTACTTTTTAACAGACATGGTGAAACACCTGGTACGCAAGAATGTGAGTTAAAATACGACGTTTCCAAATCAAACAATGAAGCAAGTTTTTTTACAGGATTTTTTAGCTTTAGTACACCTGGATATCGGACTTTTTTTATTCAGTTAAAAATCAATAATGTAACAAAGTATGTTATGTATAATGAAAATGAAGATGAAGCTATTATAACTAATACTAGAAATCATGCATTTTGGAAGCTATTCATTTATTATTCATCTCTTCAAACACCAGATTGGGTAAAAGGCGGTATAATGTA
The DNA here is from genome assembly GCA_947588885.1 of uncultured Clostridia bacterium. GTDB lineage: Bacteria > Bacillota > Clostridia > TANB77 > CAG-508 > UMGS1994. The sequence continues at coordinate 4,819 of CANQAH010000013.1, read as the reverse complement.
TCAAATTTTTGTAGATACTTTCTGCTATGAAAAAGTAAAGAACAATACAAAATTTAAAATTGTAGATTGGAATCAAGAACCTAAATGGAGACCGGATAGTGACGGAATTTATCGTAACAATCAGTTTTACGGAGGCAATCTTAGAGGAATTATCAATAAATTGCCTTATATTAAGTCTTTAAATGTTACTGTTATTTACCTTACTCCAATTTTCAAAAGCCCATCCTCAAATAGATATGATATTGTAGATTTTGAAGAGATCGATGAAATGGTTGGTACATGGGATGACTTAAAAGAATTGCATGAAAAGGCAAATACATTGGGGATTTCCTTAATTGTCGATTTAGTATTTAATCACTCCAGCAATGAGAATAAACTACTTGAATATGATCCAGACATGTACGATTGGGAACAAAAGTATACTGTTCCTAAATATTGGTGGGGATATAGTCATTTAGTCGAATTCAATAAAAATAGTGAAAACTATTTTAAACATTTAGCTAGCTGGCTTGACCGTTATCAAAATTTTATGGATGGTATCAGACTTGACGTAGCAGATAATTTATCTGATTTTGTTTTAAAGTATATCAGAAATCATTTTAGTAAATATCTACTTGGAGAAGTGTGGAAGAACGCTATAATAGGAGATTATCGTGAATTTCTTTATGGTGATGAATTAGATGGTGTTATGAACTATCAATTTGCAAATGCCATTTATCGTTACTTAAGATGGGGAAATTATAAAAACTTCAAACGCATTATAAATGAGGTTGCAAATTTGTATCCTCCTGATGCCTTGGCAGTATCTCCAATATTCATTTCTTCACATGATATTCCAAGAATTCCAAATATTTTAGTTGGTGATTTTATGAAAGAAAGCGACCAATTTGAAAACGTTTGGGACATGGAAAAAGATAATTATTGGTTTGAACATGGTTCTTTTAATACGTATAAGTTCAGAAGTTGGGAAGCAGAGCACGAGCAAATACCTACGGAAAAGAAAATTCTTGCTGAAAAGTTACACAAACTTGCCGTATTTTTGCAATATACTTTACCAGGAATTCCTTCAATATTTGCAGGAGATGAAGCTGGTTTAACAGGTTTTAAAGATCCATTTAACAGAAAGCCTTTTCCATGGAACAATATAAATGAAAAGATTTATCATTTTTACTGTATGATGGGAAATTTCAGAATCACAAGAAGAGCAACTTTTTCTGATAGTTCAAATTTCAAATTAGAGTATATTGACGAAGATAAGTTAGTTTATAACAGAGGTAATATAAAATTTATCATAAATAGATCAGATGAACGGTTATATATTTCTGATTATATCTCTGGCAAAAAAATATTTAGTCTCAATGAAGATAATTTATTTAATCAGTATATCCTACCATATGATGCAATTGTAATTGAATAATTCTACGTTTCTAAGCAGAGGGGCACCATTCTTAATGGCGTCCCTCTTTCTTATATAATAGGAAAATGCTTTGCATTTCCTATTATATAAAGGCTTCGCCCAATTTGTACACAATTTTTTTAACAAAAATTTGGCGCATAGAGCAAAGACGTGGATAATTCAGGATAATTTTTTCTTTGACAGATGCTTTTGCTCCTTGAACCAAAATGTTCAAAAAAATTAATTTTTTGAACATTTTGTAATATAAATTTAACTGATATTTAATTGTATATATCGACATTTTAATATAAAATTTGATATATATGTAAAATGGAGGATAAAAGTCATGGCAGAATTACCATCAAAACAAAGTAGATTTTCAAAAATTCGCCAAGGTATTTTAAATGCAGGCTTGCATGGCCGTTTTTCAAGAAGAATAATAGCAAATTTTGCGCCTAATTTATTTGGTTCTTCATTAGTTTCTTATGTTACTGCTCATGATGATGAAAATTTAACTCAAACAACTGAATTAATTTCATCTATGGGAAATGGTGCAATTAAATCTAATACTGCTAATATCATACGCTCAGTTAGCAATTTGCATTCTGACAGTTCAATAAATGAAGCTTTACATAGGATATATGATTCTTTAGATCAAAAGTCACGTGATGCATTTTCTACTGAATTAGTAAGTTATGTATTTGATCATTCAGATCTTGATACATCAAACTATTCAATTGATACTTTAAACATGATTTGTTCATCAATTGATTTTCAGTCTAAAACAAATAGACAATTAAGTGAAATAGTAGAAAAACTTAGAAATAGATATTCCCAGCCAGAAATAGCATATCATTTTTTTTCAAATTTCACACCAGAGCAAAAAAAAGAACATTTTTCTGCTTTTTTCAGAGCTGACTTAGATTCAAGATATATGCAGCAAATTCCAGAGGAAGATAGAATAGAACAATATAAGGATATTTTAGAATTATACAAAAACAGAGATACAATATATATTGACAACAATATTTCTTTATGTTTTGAAATGTTACCTGAAAATGAAAGAGTAGGTGTTTTAGATGATACTTTTTCAATTATAAGAAAATCAAACCTTCCATCTAAGTCATCCTCATCTTTAAGAGTTTTTAGAAATATTCCTGCAAGCCAGCAAGAACAATACTATAAAGAAATATTCGGATATTTAGATGATGCACATGAATTTGAATTATATGTTTCAGTTCTTGATAAATCATTACATAAATATATTGCACGTGATGTCATAGAAAGTACCAGAACTCTTCAATATAGCGGTATGGATGATCAATTTCATATAATTGAAAGATTAAATTCTGCAGATAGAAATCAAGCATTTATTAATATAATCAACGGCACAAATGTTCAAGATATAAACTATGTACTAGATAAATTACACAGTTATAATGCTTTATTAACTGATTTTCAAAATTTTGCTATCGACAATAATACACAAATAATAAGTGAAGAAAAACTACAATCATTAAAACAGCAAAATATAAAAATTAATGATTTGGTTATTATTAGTAATATAGCAGACTGCCATAGATTAGTAAATAATTATCTACAAAATCCGCAAGTGCAACATTATCCTGAAGTAATAGAAAACATTTCTAAATTATATAGTGAATTTGATTTAGATGCAGAAAAACATGATATATCTAATAAAACTAATTTAAATTCAGAAATTTACGAAAAAAAGCTAGAATCTATTTTGACTTTATTTTCATCATTAGATTCAAGTGATAAAAATAAATATTTTCAATTAACCATAGAAACAGCTGCCCAAATAGGATATTTAGAATCTCATACATATCCTCAATTTTTTGAGGCCTTGGATGACAAAGATAAAATTATACATTTTAATGATTTTACACAAGCTGTATATAATAGATCTAGCTACAATTCAAAATTTATAATAAATGATATTTTAGAAACAACTTCTCCTGATACATTAGAATCAATTTACTCACAATACACAAACATGTTTAATAATGAATCAGAATTAAATTTTGCGCCATTGATATCAGAAGAATTTATAGAAGGATTAAAAAATAGTATTATAAAAAATCCTAATTCTTTTTTCTTAACAGAAGAAAGATTAGCATACATATTATATAATAGTCATAAAATGTCAGAAACCATTCCTCCTAGTAATATAAATATCACATTAGCTGATATTTTTATTTCAACTAGACTAGAAAAAATTAAAAATAATTACAATGCAATGAACGAAAGTGAAAAAAAAGAAAATATAGGAAATACTTTAATGGCACTTTCAAAGCAATTTAATTTGATTTCGCATCCAGAAGTTACTAATAAATTTCATGAATTACAAGTAAACGCAATTAATGATGTATTTTCTTCACTTGATACAGAAGAAAAAGATAAACATATTGGGGATTTATATAATGCTTTAATCAATCTACATCCTGATAAGCAATTTATGTTATATGATACGTTAGATGATGATATTAAAGTGAAAATTTTTGAAAACTATATTGTAAAATCTCCAGAAAGCTTAGAATTAGCAGCAGAAATATTAGATTCTTATCCAGTTAGCAGATTAAATAACATTTTTCAAGGAAAAACAACATTAGATCAAGAAACAATAACTACATTAATCAATTCAAAAAAAGATGTTGCTCTAAAAGCTTTGCTATTTGATGAAGATATTGATAGAAAAAAATTAGTAGACCTATCTTCATATAGTCAATTACAGAACGAGTCTATAAATATAAATTCAGTTATACAAAAATTATATATGCAAAATCTCGGAAAAAGTAAGCAAGAATTTAATCAAGTTTTAGATAGTGCATATAATTTATTTACTTACAACAATGTTCCTGAATTTATGAAAAATTTTAGATTATTCCAGCTTGGTTCATTTTATGAAAAGCAAAATGAAAGCATAAAATCATTCAAAGGTAAAACAACTGAAGAAAGAGACACACTAATATTAGAAGATTTATTCAAAATTTCATTAGACTCTAATAATGAGTCATTAAGAGATTATTGCAATGTTATTACTGAAGGGAAAAGGATAACAACAATACTTCAAGGTAATCCAGAAGAAAATATAAAAAAATTATCCTCAGAGGAACTTGCAATATTGTCTCAATATAGAGATACTTTATTTGATTTACACAATCTTACAAAGGAAATAAAAAATACTGATAGACCATCAATTCAAAAAACAGATGACATTGTACATGATTTAAGAACATTAGTTAGAACTTATTCTTATAATCAGGAGGCAAAAAATATAATTTTCAATCCAAATGTAATAATGGATGAATTATTCAATGGTTTTATTACAACTTCAATAAGACCACAAGCAATGCTTCAATATATGGATAGAAAAAAAGAAGAAGCAGACGCAAGGCACTT